>DNDT01000029.1 GCA_003487525.1 Flavobacteriales bacterium | reverse complement strand
GTTACAAGTGAAATAGCGACTACCTGATTGTACACACTGAATCTTTTCAAATCCTGAGAAGATGTATTCTGTGTTACGCCGAATAGACTAATGCTTTGCCAGCTTAAAGATTCGAAGGCAATTTTCATCGATAAATAAATAGCGAATAAGGTAGTAAAGATATATTTAAACAAGATGAACATGGATGGCATCCCTCATCCCGATACATTTCTTTATCGCAATTATGGGAAGGAGATTGAAGAAAAAAAACAGGAAAATCAATTTTTAACTTTTTAACTGAAACTCAAATCTTATCTTGCCGCCCCATGGAACCATTCATAACCAATGATGCAGTTGTCTTAGGTCTGTTAATGACTGTATTGGCTGCTATTTTCTACACTTCTTCGCTCAAAACTTCTTTCTGGCCAAAATTCTACAAATTCGTCCCTTCCTTGCTCCTGTGCTATTTTGTTCCTTCCATTTTCAATAGTTTGGGAATCATTTCTGGCGAGCACTCGAATCTGTATTTTGTCGCAAGCAGATACCTTCTTCCGTCCAGTCTGGTGTTGCTTTGCTTGAGCATCGATTTAAAAGGAATCATCAAACTTGGACCAAAAGCATTGATTATGTTTCTGGCGGGAACCGCGGGAATTGTCATTGGCGGACCCATTGCCATTTTGGTTACCTCTTATATTGCCCCTGACGTATTAAACGGAAGCGGACCGGATGAGGTCTGGAGAGGATTGGCAACAGTTGCGGGAAGCTGGATTGGTGGCGGGGCGAATCAGACCGCCATGAAAGAAGTTTACGGCGCAAGCGATTCGTTGTTNNGGTGCCGGTCATTCGGATCGGTTGGACAGGTTGTTCAGAGCAGACAACTCGGCAATAAAGTCGTTAAAGGATAACATCGAAAAGTACCATCTTGAAACGGTTCGGAATACCACGCTAAAAGACATCATGATCATCCTGTTCATCGGAATGGGTGGAACCGCGCTTGGGCATGTTTTTGCCGACTGGCTGGGCCCCTGGTTTGAACTAAGAATGGGTTGGCTGAAGGAGTACAATCTTACCTCACTTGCTTCCGGATTCTTTTGGCTGGTTGTCGTTGCGACAACGGTTGGCGTATTACTGTCTTTTACGGGATTAAAGCATTATGAAGGAGCCGGCGCCTCAAAAATCGGCAGTGCAATGTTGTATGTGTTGGTTGCGACAATTGGCATGAAAATGAATGTTACGGCTATTTTTGATACACCGGGATTATTCTTGATGGGATTTATCTGGATGTTCGTACATGTCATTGTGTTGCTCAGTGTGGGTATACTGATTCGGGCACCTTTTTTCTTTAGTGCCGTGGGAAGTCAGGCCAATGTCGGAGGTGCGGCTTCAGCACCGATCGTTGCATCTGCCTTTAGTCCCGCTCTGGCTCCGGTAGGTGTTCTTTTGGCTGTTTTTGGGTACGCACTCGGAACCTATATGGCCATAATCTGTGCACAGATCATGCAAGTCGTATCCATGTAAATCCTTGGGCATGAAAAAATTGAACCGTTTAAAAAATATACTGGCCTTTGCCTTATTGGTCATTGTCCTGATTCCTTTTGTCGCATTGGGAAAAGATCACCAAATCACAAGGTTTGCGGCCGCATTTTCCATCATTTCATGGCTTGTGGTCATGTTCTGGATCAATTATTTGAAAAGGAAGCAGGAATAAGCCTTATTCTCTGGAAACTTAAAAAAATACAATTCGGTTCCTGATTTTATCGTGTTGTCCATGCGCGAATCCCTATTTTTACAAAATGGACTTTAAGCTAGCGTCTTCGTTCAAACCAACCGGTGACCAACCGGAGGCCATTCGTCAGCTGGTTGATGGTATAAATGACAACACCAGGCACCAAACACTGCTGGGAGTAACCGGATCAGGAAAGACCTTCACCATGGCCAATGTCATTGCTGAAACAGCCAAACCCACGCTGGTGCTGAGCCATAACAAAACGCTTGCAGCCCAGCTTTACGGGGAATTCAAACAGTTTTTCCCGGAAAATGCCGTGGAGTATTTTGTTTCTTATTACGACTATTACCAGCCGGAAGCCTTTCTTCCGATCACAAATACCTACATCGAAAAAGATTTATCCATAAACGAAGAGATCGAGAAGCTGCGATTATCGACATTGACATCCTTGCTGAGCGGAAGGCGCGATATTGTAGTGGTATCGAGCGTCAGTTGCATTTACGGACTGGGAAATCCAACGGATTTCAGTTACAATACGATCCGGCTTGAGAAAGGAGAAAAAAAAGGCAGAAGTAAGATCCTGCATCAATTTGTGAATGCCCTGTACAGTAGAACGGACCTGGAATTCAACAGGGGAAATTTCAGGGTGCGGGGCGACACCATTGATATATTTCCCGCATATGCAGACAGAGCGTATCGATTGATTTTCTGGGGAGACGAGATTGAAAAAATTGAGTCTTTTAACCCGTTCAAAATGGATCAGTTTGAGGAATTGGATCAGATCACGGTATATCCGGCAAATATGTTTGTGACCAGCCCCGATACGATGAAAGCGGCCATTTTTAACATTCAGGATGATTTAATAAAACAACTGGAGTTTTTGAAAATGGAAGGAAAGCACCTGGAAGCCAAAAGGCTGGAAGAACGGGTCAATTATGATCTGGAAATGATGCGCGAACTTGGTTACTGTTCGGGAATCGAAAATTACTCGCGATATTTTGACGGCCGATCTGCGGGAACCAGGCCATACTGCCTGCTCGATTACTTTCCGGAAGATTACCTGATGTTCATCGACGAAAGTCATGTCACGGTTTCTCAGGTTCACGCCATGTACGGCGGCGACCGTTCAAGGAAGACCAACCTTGTGGAGTACGGATTCAGGCTTCCTGCCGCACTTGACAACCGACCATTGACCTTTGATGAATTCGAAGCGATGCAAAATCAGGTCATTTATGTGAGTGCCACGCCAGCTGATTACGAATTGCAAAAAAGCGAAGGAGTTATTGTCGAACAAGTCATTAGGCCTACCGGTTTATTGGACCCTGTCATTGAAATCAGGCCAAGCGTAAATCAGGTCGATGATTTAATGGAAGAAATTCGCGTGCGTGTCGAGAAATCACAGCGTGTTCTGGTCACCACCCTGACTAAACGAATGGCGGAAGAATTAAGCAAGTACCTCACATCGCTCGATATTAACTGCCGGTATATACACAGTGAAGTTTCGACGGTCGAACGGGTCGAAATACTGCGCGAACTGAGACTGGGTTCCTTTGATGTTCTTGTGGGCGTGAACCTGCTGCGGGAAGGACTTGACCTGCCGGAGGTATCACTTGTGGCCATCATGGATGCCGACAAAGAAGGTTTCCTGCGATCGGAACGCTCGTTGACTCAAACGGCGGGAAGGGCGGCCCGTCACCTTGAGGGCACGGTAATAATGTATGCGGATAAGATTACGCAATCCATGCAACGCACCATTGAAGATACCAATCGAAAAAGAGTCAAGCAGGTAGATCACAACGAGAAAAACAAGCTCGTTCCACGGGCACTGGTAAAAAGCAGGGATGAAATAATGCGACAAACTGCGGTGGCGGAATCCAGAAATGAGGAAAATTACTACGTTGAGGAGGAAAAGCCTAGCATTGCCGCTGATCCCGTGATTAAATACATGAGTGCGGATCAAATACGCACACTTATTTCAAAGACAAAAAGATCCATGGAAAAGGCGGCCAAAGAACTGGATTTTATTGAAGCTGCCAGACTAAGGGACGAAATGTATGAGCTTGAAAGAATCGCGGAAAAAGCCATTTAGACCCTTGTTTGTCCCATTGGCAGGGGCGAGCCTCGGCATTCTGAAAATGCTGAACGCCAATTATCAGGTCGATTCCAAATTTCGAAGAAAGTGGATTCTGACCAAAACCGTCGGTGCCATTTCCAGTGGATTCGGATACATTGACAGGATCATCTGGCATAGCGTAAAGCCGGCCGAAACTGCAGACCCTCTTTTTATCATAGGGCATTGGAGAAGCGGTACAACCTTGCTTCACAGTGCGATTTGCGAAACCGGAGATGTTTCGTACACAACCACATACCAGGGTGTTTTTCCAAACAATCTTCTTTTCGCCAAATGGCTGTTCAAATCAATAATGCGCATTCTCATGCCCAGGGAAAGGCCGGGTGACGGAATTCCCCTTAACCCAAATTTTCCTCAGGAAGAGGAGATCGCCCTGGGAAACGAAGTGGCCTATAGCTATTATTACTGGTTTTATTTCCCGAGACATACCATGGAGTTTGCCGAAAAATTTCTGCTGGGTACGGCCGAAAAAAGTGAAAAAGAGCGCTGGTCAGCGAATTACAAAAGGTTTGTTAAACGCTGTGAAAGAAACAGAAAAGGTCGGTTTTATGTGTCAAAGAACCCACCGAATACGTTTCGCATTGAAGAATTATTACGCATATATCCAAAAGCAAAATTTGTCTTTATCCATCGGGACCCGTACGAGGTGTTTCTTTCATGCAGGCGCTTCTTTTGGGAGACGGTAAAGGGCATCCAGCTTCAGGAAATTACACAGGAAGAAGTCGACACAAATAACCTGCGCGTTTATAAGATGATGATGGAGCGATACATGGAAACAAGGCAAGTTATTCCGGAAGGCCAACTCTATGAATTGTCGTACAAGGAACTGATTGAAAATCCGTTTAGTCAAATACTGAAAATCGTCAACCACCTGAACCTTGGATTCAACGAAAAAAAACTAAAACGTGTATCAGCGTACTTCGACAAACACAAGGATCATGTTGTGAAGCAGTACACGCCCGGCCCGGAAGATGTCGAACTGGTAAATTTACACTGGACACCCTACTTAAATGAACTCGGGTATAAAATGAAGTAACCTATTTTTTGATAATGGCCATGGTCAGGCGGCAGACACAAAGCAGCCCCCCTTCATCATCTGTAATATCAATGTCCCAGACGTGAGAAGTCTTTCCAATCCGAATTGGTCTGGCGAGGGCATTGGCATAGCCTTTTGTCCCGGGGTTGAGGTGATTTGCGTAAATGGATTGCCCCACACAATAGAATTTTTCGGGATCTATGATCAGGTAAGAAGCCACACTACCAATAGTTTCCGCAAGAGCGACGCTGGCACCGCCGTGCAGTAATTTTAACGTCTGAATCGTCTTTGGTCCGATTGGCATGCGACCGGACACCGTATTTTCGCCAATTTCAACAAATTCCATGTCCAGAACCTCCATCATGGTGTCCTTAATGACCCAGCTGATATCGGATATCGTATATTTTTTAAACCAAAGTGCCATTGTAATCCGGTTCGAAAATATCAAATCTAAGCAAACCGACAATCTGTCATGAAAAGATTACTGGCACGTGATTTGAAACAGACAATGTGATCAATCATATTAATTAGTAAGAANNAGTTCCTCTACTCTGATCATGAGATATTTTTAAGGGAATTGATTTCAAACGCGGTTGATGCGACACAGAAACTAAAAGCGATGTCATCGCTGGGAGAAGTCAAGGGAGAAGTTGGAGATGTTACCATTGAGGTGAAGGTTGACAAAAAGAAAAAACTTATTTCGGTCATTGACAGAGGTATCGGAATGAGCGAAGAAGAAGTCAAAAAGTACATCAATCAAATCGCGTTCTCGGGAGCTGAAGAATTCGTGGAAAAATACAAGGACAAAACAGATGGCGCGAACATCATCGGTCATTTTGGACTGGGTTTCTACTCTTCATTCATGGTTTCCGAAAAAGTAACCATCCGAACCAAATCGCACACGGATGCACCGGCGGTGCAATGGGAGTGTGACGGAAGCCCGAATTTCAAAATAAAAGAATGCGACAAAAAAGACAGGGGAACCGAAATCATCCTCAACGTCGCGGATGATTCGACAGAGTTTTTGGAGGATCAGCGAATTCAATCCCTGCTTACCAAGTACTGCAAATTCATGATGGTGCCCATTAAATTTGGCACAAAGGATGAATACAAAGATGTGCCGACCGGTAAAAAAGACAAGGACGGAAAAGAGGAAACCAAGTCCGAGAAATACACCGTCGACAACATAATCAACAATCCGGAACCGGCATGGACCAAAGCTCCTTCAAGCCTTAAGGATGAGGATTATAAAAACTTTTACAGGGAGTTGTACCCGATGAATTTCGAAGATCCCCTGTTCCATATCCATTTAAACGTCGATTATCCGTTTAACCTGACCGGAATTCTCTATTTCCCGAAACTTCAGAAAACCCTGGAAATTCAAAAAGATCGAATTCAGCTGTACTCCAATCAGGTATATGTAACGGATACCGTGGAAGGCATCGTGCCCGATTTTCTTACACTCTTGAAAGGAGTGTTGGATTCGCCGGACATCCCGTTAAACGTGAGCCGTTCTTATTTGCAGTCGGATGGAAATGTGAAAAAGATTTCGAACCATATCATGAAAAAAGTGGCGGACAAACTCGAAGAAATGTTCAAAGACAACCGGGAAGATTTTGAAAAGAAGTGGGATGACCTAAAGCTTTTCATCGAGTATGGGATGATAACAGAAGAGAAGTTCTATGAAAGAGCATCCAGGTTCGCACTTTTCAGGAACACCGAAGGAAAGTCATTTACCTACGAGGAATATGAAAAGATAATTAAGGAGAACCAGACAGACAGGAACAATAATCTCATCTACCTCTAC
>DNDT01000284.1 GCA_003487525.1 Flavobacteriales bacterium | reverse complement strand
GCTAATTTTTTCTTTTGCAACTGGCGAAGTTTCTCTCTTAGTTGTTCTGTTCGCTCTGCCTCGATCGTTTCTTTCGTCTTGGTAGGAGCGACTGTTTTTACAACCGCAGAAGCCGCCTTGGCTTTTTCAATTACAGCCTTCGATTTTTCTTTACTGATCAGCTTAGTTTTAGGTTTGGATTCCGCCTTACTTTCCACGGGTTCGGGCTTGTCCTTAACTTTACTGGCCTGTAGTTTTTCCCATTGCTTCACATGTTTGTCATGTACATGATGATGAGGGCCAATGGGTTCATTGCTTGCTCTAGCAGATTGAATGATCCTAGAATAAGTTTTACCACCTTGAGCGTTCTCGTCCATTCATTCCTCCATATTTTTCAGCCGCCCCCAAAACTTTAGAAGGCCAACATGAATTAAGATTACTTCAATTACAGCAGTAATCGAAAGAATGAATGCTGATAATAAATCACCAGAGGCTTCGTCTTGTTTTGTAAGATATACAAGTAGCCCTATTAAAACAAGCCCAGATATTAATTCGTATAAGACTTGATTAACCGCCTGGTGTTTCTTATTCTTAGAATCCATTCTTTCCACCAAACTGTTAATCGTTAAGTCTATCCCTCAGCTTATTAAAGGCTTTATCGGTACTCTCTTTTGCCTTATCTAGTTGCTCGATAGAGAACTCAGCTACGTCTTGCTTGACTTTTTCATCGACGGCCACTTCAACTTTAGCGTCTAGCCATCCAAATGAATAGGCGATACCTACCGAGAGAACGATAGCTAACGCTGCTGCTCCGACAATTTTCATGCCAACTCCATTTTTCGTTTGACAAACGAGTCGAAACTCGTTATATTGAACAACAATCCTCTGACGAGGAAAACCACTATTAGTCTTCTAATAAGATATTAAAAGAATAAATATACCTAAAGCAAAAAACATTGGAAAGATCGGATTGTTCATAAGTAGGGCCATTCCTATAAGCATTCCCCCGCTAAATATACCGAGTTTCTTTTTCATTCCAAATCCATTCTGCTTGCGAACCACAACCCTAAGTAAGACTTAATGTCGATACTGTCTGATCTTGATGCCAACCAGCTCTCCGCTTTATGAACAGGAACTCTGATAACATCAATGTCTTCTGAGTCGTCTCCGCCCCCTATTCCAACTTTAGTCAGCTTGTCTGCCAAATAAAAATGGATTGTTTCGTCAGATAATCCGGCAGAAGGAGGGCCTGATACCAAGTGCCTCATTCGTCCTGCTTGATAACCAGTTTCTTCTTCTAATTCTCTGTAAGCTGCGGTAATGATTTCTTCATCACCAAGGTCCCCAACCAAACCAGCAGGAAACCCCACTACGAATTGTTGCATTGGAATGCGCAGCTCACGAATGAAAACAAACTCTGGCTCACCGAACTTATTACAAGTTACAGGAACAATGTAAACTACATCTTTGCCAGTAGTCCTGGTGACATATTCCCAAGTGCCGTCCTTCACTACATTCAAATATTTACTTGAATAAATAGTGCTCTTGGTCATTGTTTCTTTCCCTCTAAATCAGCGCCAACAATAAGGTCTCCGCAACTATAGCATACGTCATCTATAACGTTTCCTCTNNAGGATTTAGAAGAACATCAATCGTATTTGATTCTTCACAGTCTCCTAATACATCATTAAAGTCGGGTTGAGAATAATGAAATACCACAGACCCATCTTCCTCTCGGCCCTTCATACGGTCGTGATCTTTGCCTAAAGCATCGACAGAATATTTATCCTTATCGAAACCAAACTTCCATTCTGTATTATATACCTCGCCAATATTGGGATCTATATAATCTTGTGTTACTGTAATACCAACATCATATGTCCCTGGCAACAGAATGGGATCACTACCACATCCAACCACTAGAAAGCAAAGAGCTACAAGGTATTTCATCTTAACGTCCTTCCCTAATTGAGAAGCTTTTTATCTATCTCTTCTCCATTATCTTTAATCATTTCATAGAGCTTGCCGTCACTACCCTGCACGACTCTCTTAATATTTCCAGCTTCCGCTAAAGCATTTAGTTTGGCTTCCTTGTTAGCAAAGGATGCTTCTGCTTTAGCCAGGGCATCTGGATTATTTACCTGCTCTCTAAGTGAAGCATATTCGTCTTCACTAATACAGATGCACAACCATCGACCATGAATTTTGTAATACTTTGTGTCAGTACCACGAGGAGAGGTATAACGGTCTAGAGCATCAGCCAGATACAATAGATGCTGTGACTTACACACCAAGACCAAGCCACCCAGATTAAAACGGTGCTCAGTATCTCCAGTCATCATCATGCCACCTGGGTCCCAAGCAACCTCGTTTGACTCTTCCTCAACTCCAATACAACTTGCGTATCGCTTAGTAAGATCCCTGGAGACCTCTTCTGCAATTTCTTCAGAGCTGGCGAAATGAAACTTGACATACTCGTCATTGCACATAACTTTGTACATAACAATCTCCAGTTAAATGGCGGTGACGACGGGACTTGAACCCGCGACCTCCGACGTGAC
>DNDT01000286.1 GCA_003487525.1 Flavobacteriales bacterium | reverse complement strand
AAGCAGGACCTCGACCTGTGCGTGATGTGCAATGTGCTGACCTTTGTTTTTCAGAACGAGCTCGCACTGGATACCGTGGATACGGAGACCATTTCGACCATTACGAATATGATCCGGAACGGGGATCATGTTGAAAACAAGCGACTGGTATCTTGTTATTACCAGAGCACACCCATTATTCTGTACCACGTCTCACGCCTGATTTCAGTGGCCAATCACCCTGAACTGAACCGGATAAAGGATACGGTTGTACAAGAAGCGATCCGCTGCCTGAACTCGACCGGCAATCTCATGGAAAAGGTCATTTTGCTGAGTTCCCTGTACCGCCTCGGTGAAGAATCTGATTTTGAACTAAGCATGGACCGGCTGGAGGAGGACATGGACGATTTCTACTGGTTCACGGCCAGCCCTTTCTGCGGACGGCGACTTTGGATCAGGAAACTGGTCGGAAAAAGCGATTGCCTCCACCTCAAATACAAATCCAGGGCTTACTATTTGGCGCTGATACAGGAACTCAAGGTGCTTTCAGGGGCAACAATGCGATCAACCGGAAGCCAGGGGATGGTATTGTTCAAAGGGACAGAAGGCCTATAGCCCGACTCCCCACCAAGAAAAATAAAACCTCTTTGTGTTCATCGCATTTCGAGTTGGTCCAAGCAGAAAGACTTAACATCCAGATTTCAATCTCGGATATTGATGCCTTAAGAATGAATGCTTAAATTGTTCCGGTTTTTCTATTTTAGGTGCCACAGGTCCAATTAATCCAGCCATATATCTTAGTTTGTAATTTATTTTGTCCATGTCTGAAAGCAAAGAAGAGAGTATAGAAAAGAAAAGTCCGGTCAGATTAGTCAGCATAGTCATACTATCCATTTCCTTTGTGCTGCTTATCCTCCATATTCTTATGGAACGTTTTGTGCCTTTCACGGATCAGGCACATATCAACGGATTGATGTCTCCGATAGTTCCCCGGGTATCGGGTTATCTGACCGATATAAATGTACGTCTGCACAGCAGAGTTGAGGTTGGTGACACCCTGTTTCAACTGGATCGTCGTCCATTTGTATTGTCTGTAGAAAAGGCAAGAGCAACCCTGGATAAAACGGCACAAAATGTCAAGGCACGGACATCCTCGGTAAAATCAAGCGCCCACAGACTGGGAGTGGCCAAGGCACAAATGGACCGGGCACAAAGGAACTGGAACCGGGTTCAGATCGTACTAAAAGAAAATCCGGGGGCCTTGTCGCAGGCAGACAGGGATGCAGCAGAAACCTCGTTGATGCAGGCAACAGAACAGGTGGCTTCGGCCGAAGCCGATCTTGAAAGATCACAACAGGCACTGGGATTTTCGGGTGAAGAGAATCCGCAATTCCGCGAAGCTCTGAATATGCTGGAACAGGCTGAACTCGACCTGGCCTTTTCCAGCATCATCGCAGCATCCGGTGGATATGTCGAAAGTTTCAGTGTTGATCTTGGTTATTATGCTTCCGGAGGGCAACCTCTCGCAACCTTGGTTACCGATGGAGACATGTGGATTCAGGCCAATTTGAAAGAAAACAATTTATCCAATATGAAGGAAGGTGCTCCGGTCGAATTTTCAATAGATGTCATGCCCGGAAAAATTTTCAAGGGAAAAGTGAGAAGCATCGGTCACGGTGTCAGCACGGGTAATACCAATCGCGGTGACCTGCCCTCAGTTTCAGGGGAGTCAGGTTGGTTGCGAGACCCACAGCGATTTCCAGTAATAATCACATTTGATCAAAATGATATTAAGCAAAATGCCAGGCTGGGTGGTCAGGTGGATGTGGTGATCTTTTCCGGTGATAAAGGTTTTCTTTCCTTCCTGGCTAAAATGAAATTACGTTTTTTAAGTTTCATGTCTTATGTCAGGTAATCTTGGACTTAAGATAGGATTGTCAGAGTATAATTGGCAGGGGTCTGTCCCGGTTTTTCGATATGCTTTTGGACTTGCCCTGGTTTGTGGAGTGGCAATGATCTCTGCACACTTATTGGCTTACCTGACTCCTGTTCTGGCAATTAATTTGTTCAATCCCGGATCCAAACCTGTTGGTGTTAAATCCGCATTTTTTCTAATAGTCAGCCTCTTTATCGCCAATCTGGGGGGGATGAATTTCAGTAAGTTGTTTCTGTCCACCCCGGTGGTTTTCATTCTGCTATTTGGACTATCCTTATTCTTTATTTACTACTTGAACAGCTTAAACATCATATTGAAACTATGGCTAATTGTTTCTCTGCTTTTAATTCCATTTCTTTCGAGTTTTATGCCTCAGATTGCCGTTGCTATTTCAATTGGTTTGATGCTGAATCTGGGCATTGCCATACTGTGCTCCTGGGTCATATTTGCCATTTTTCCAGATCACCGGAAACTTGAATCCAGTGCCAAACAAAAAAAAACAGGCTTGCCTTTATTAAGTCCGGGCTTAACTGCATTTAGAAGTGTGTTGGTGGTACTTCCCATCGTCATCATTTTTTATTCCTATCAATTGTCAGGCTCCATCCTGATCATGGTATTTGTGGTAATCCTTTCGATGAATCCGCAAACAGCCAACCTTAAAGCCGGCGGTATAATGATCATTGCCAACATTCTGGGAGGGTTGTTAGCCATAATTGCATACCAGCTTATCTGTGTATTTCCAAACGTGATTTTTATCATGTTGCTGACTGCCCTTGTAGGTTTATACTGTGGAAAACACTTGTTTTCGAACGATCCAAAAGGAGCCATCTACGGTTCAGCTTTTTCTACTTACTTGTTGGTTTTAGGATCGGTTCTGAGTGCCGAATCAGGTGATGCTGGCGAAAAAACATGGGATAGAATTATTCAAATATCCATTGCCATTCTTTACGTTGTTTCGGCCTTTGCCTTTCTGAATGAATTTTTCTTTTCCAAATACATGAAAAGTGAACAGAGTTAAGAGCCTTAAAATACTTACTTCCACGATTCTGATGCTCATGATCTCATGTAAGTTGGGAGAAGATTATCAAAGACAGGAATTGCCCCGGGTTGATGATTACAGAAATGGGAGAATTGACGGAGAATCCATTGCAAATACAGCCTGGTGGAATTTATTTGAGGACAGTGCGCTTACAAGATTGATTGAGACCTGCCTTGAAAACAATCTGGACCTGAACAAAGCCATGGCCCGCATGAATGAAGCCCGGGCAGCCATAGACATAGTTCGGTCGGACCTTTATCCAAGGATTAATTATTCGGCTACTGCAACGTCCTCGTTTAATACAGAATCAACAGGTGCTGAAAATCAAGTTTTTGCAGGAGCGGGAATATCCTATCAGGTGGACCTCTGGGGCCGATACAGGAGGTTAAGTGAAGCTGCTCTACAGGATTACCTGGCTACCGAAGAGGGGTACCGATCACTTACCATTGCGCTTGTTTCTCAGGTAGCTCAGGCATATATGATCTTAAGAGATTTGGACAATCGCCTTCTGATTGCCGAGCAAACTTCGAAAACATGGCAGGAAAATCTGAATATCGTCGAAGCCCGACACAAAGGTGGATTTGTCAGTGAGGTGGATGTGAACCAATCAAAAATTCAGTTGAATGAAGGTGAAACGGCTGTCCAGAATTTCATTCGGTTACGCACTCAAACTGAAAATGCCCTGAGCATTTTATTGGGTTTACCCCCTCAGGATATTCGTCGGGGAAAAATTTTATTCGATCAGTCTTTGCCATTTGAGGTTCCCACCGGTCTGCCGAGCGAATTGCTTGACAGGCGTCCCGATGTCTTGTTGGCAGAAAGAAAACTGATGGCTCAGACAGCGCGTTATGGCGCATCCGAAGCCTTGAAATATCCCTCCCTCACCTTATCGGCCGACATGGGATACCAATTCACGGACCCTTCTTTCGGACTTGCCAATCTGGGAGCCGATGTTTTGGGTCCAATTTTCAATAATAAAGCCAATAAACGGAGGATTTAAATTGAAAAAGAGAGAACAGTTCAATTGCTTTATGATTATCGATCTTCATTCATAAATGCACTGAGGGAAGTCGAAGATGCCATGATCGCAGTGCAAACCTATCAGAAGGAATATGAATACCGAAGCAATCAGG
>DNDT01000220.1 GCA_003487525.1 Flavobacteriales bacterium | reverse complement strand
ATCACCCGTGGATCAACAACTGAAAAGCTTTCTGGCGGTGCCTGAAAGGCAAGATTCGGTTTTACCAGAACCGTTTCGCCCTCCTTAATGATACTGTCAATGCTACCCACTGAGAGGGCAATGGTCTCAGCAATTTTTTCCTTGAGCTGTGCGATATCTTCATCATAGCGGACAAACTTACCACCCAAAAATTCAGAGTTGCCTTTCAATCCACCAGTTTTTACAATCGCCACTTTTGGTTTGGACATGATCGCCTCCTTCAGTTTATTTAAAATGTTATATTTTAATCGTAATCCTCTCAGGGCCTGATTGGTTTAGCGTAAAAAAGCCTGATTTTTTTAATTTACCAGGACATCGTTTTCGTAGAGGCAGCATTTGTCTGGTGGCAAGTGCAAAGAAATCGTATCAGCGTTAATCTGCTCTTTTCTGTTAATTTTTACTTTAATTTCCAGGTCATCAAAATGACAGGTAAGCAATCTATAATTGCCAAAGTCCTCGTCGTTCTTGATGTTGCACGCAATTGTGTTTTCCTGTTGATCCTGGCCCAGGGTGATGAATTCTGAACGTATCCCAAGCTTTATATTATTGGATTTGAGCCGGTTTAAGTCATAATCAAGTTTCAATTTTTGCTGCCCGAGCTTGATCTTGTTGTTTTCGATTGAGCAGGAATACATGTTCATTGCCGGAGATCCGATGAAATAGGCTACGAAGGTGGTATGGGGTTTTTCGAAAAGTTCTTGGGGGATTCCGCTTTGCACGATGCTGCCATGATCCATGACAACGATGTTTTCAGCGAATGTCATTGCTTCGTTTTGATCATGGGTTACGTAGATTAAGGTGGTTTTGTATTTTTCATTGATCTCTTTCAGGGTTCTTCTCAATCTGAATTTCAAATCAGGATCGATCACGGTCAGGGGTTCGTCCATCAAAATGGCGGAAACATCGTCCCTCACCAAACCCCGCCCTAAAGAAATTAGCTGCTTTTGGTCTGCAGTTAACTTTTTTGCGGATTTCGTTAGATGGTGGTGGAGATTTAAGGTCTCTGCCACTTCGTATACTTTCTTTTTTATGATGTCGCTGCTCACCTTTCTGCAAATCAAAGGAAAGGCGAGATTCTGTTCGACGGTCATCGTATGATAGATTACCGGAAACTGAAAAACTTGAGCAATATTTCTGGAAGCTGTCGGCTTTTGTGTCACATCTACGCCATCAAATAGAATACGGCCACTATAAGGTGTGACAATACCAGACATGATATTGAGCATGGTGGTTTTTCCGCAACCAGAAGGCCCTAAAACAGCATATCTGTGGCCATCATTCCAGGTGATGCTGAATGGTTTCAGGGCATAGTCTATTTGCTCAGCTTGGGGATGATAGGTGTGGGCGACTTCTTTTAATTCAATTTTTGCCATTGTGTTACTCTTGAAATGGTGACTTTACCAATTGACATTCCATATCAAAGGCGTACATTTGATCAACGTTGATATCAATCATCAGCTTCTGATGTGCATCAATAGCGACGAGATCTTCCACAAGCGCCACAAGCGAAACACCATTATTTTCAAGATGCAGGAAAGTCTCCGAGCCGCTGATTTCTGAGAATTCAAGGGTGAATGGAATGCCGTTTTCATGAATGGTAAGCTCTGCTGCCCTTATGCCAAAAATGTATGAACCCGGCGATAAATTTTTCAAATGATCCGGCAGCTTCAGTTTAAAATCGCTATTAATAACAATTTCTTGCTCTGAAATGCTGCCACGCATCGTGTTCATGACCGGGTCATTCGTGATTTCAGCCACTTTAATCGTTGCCGGATTTTCAAACACGTCCTTAGCGACTGAATGTTGCAGAATTCGCCCCTCATCCATGACGATAGTGTGACCATTTAACTGCATCGCTTCGAGCGGGTCCGTGCTGGAATAAATCAGGATGGATTCAGAAGATAGTTCAGCTGAGAAAAGGTTTTTAAACTCATCCCGTAACTGTTCCCTTAATTTGTAGTCCAAATTGACCAAGGGTTCATCCAGAAGCATGATTCGAGCTTTTTTGGCAAAGGACCTGGCTAAGGCAACCCTTTGTTGCTGCCCTCCTGATAACTGGTGTATTTTCCGGTTTTCAAAACCGCCTAGTCCCACCGTTTTTATCGATTGACGCACCTGCTCATCGATTGAACGGGCGGCCAGTTTTCGCTGCTTCAAGGGAAAGGCGATGTTTTCATAAACCGTTAAATGCGGATAGTTGATAAATTGCTGATAAACNNGTCATTTTATTTACTTTATGGCACCTGACAAATTTCCCTTGGACAAGTAGCGTTCCACAATGAAGGCGATGATGACCAGAGGTGCGACCGAAACTAAAGCGGAGGCAGATAGGCTCCACCAGGGAGTGACAGACGAATTTAAGGCTACGATGGCAACTGGTATCAACTGAACTTTAGTGAAGGTTAGAACGAAAGCAAAAAAGAAGTCGTCCCAGCCAAAAATGATACAAAATAGAAAAGCTACAATTAAGCCCGGTAAGGAA
>DNDT01000346.1 GCA_003487525.1 Flavobacteriales bacterium | reverse complement strand
TCAATACCCTTAGGTTGTTGCTCTCATTGATCGGCATGATTTCATTTCGTTTTTTATCGTTCGCCGCGTGAAGTGAAAGCGCCAGGTTAAATTTGACCTTGTCCTCTCCCATCTTGTGAATCATCTTGGCTATACCTGCCGTTGAGAGCGTAATCCGACGAGGCGACATTCCCATGCCGTCTTTTGACATCAGCATATCTATTGATCGCATCACTTCCTTGTAATTCAACAGGGGTTCACCCATGCCCATGTAAACCACATTGCTGAGGTGACGGTTATTGTGTTCAAGTGCCTGCTTATTGATCGCCATCACCTGATCGTACATTTCATCCGCTGTCAGGTTTCGCATTTGTTTCATTCTTCCGGTTGCGCAAAACTTACAGGTAAGGCTGCACCCAACCTGCGAGGATATACAGGCCGTCATTCTTTTGGTTTGCGGAATCAGCACGCCTTCGACAATCTTGGAATCATAGAGTTTGAACCCGCTTTTTATGGTTCCGTCTGCACTGAGTTGCACTCTTATCTGGTCCAGTGAAGGAATGAAATATTGTTCGTCGAGTTTTGTCACAAGTGCCTTGGGGATGTTCAACATGCTCGAAAAACTGCGCACATTTTTTATCCAGAGCCATTGATGGATTTGTTTTGCCCGGTATGTGGGCTCATCGAAACCGACAAGGATTTTTTTCAGACCCTCAAGATCAAATTCGCGAATATTTAACTTTCCTTCAGAAGACATAATATTCAGCCTGATGTAGATTTATTGATTCCTTTACGAATCAACCTTAAAAAACGCTCTGCCGATTAAAGAATAAGCATGGCATCGCCATAGGTGAAAAACCGGTACTTCTCCTTAATGGCTACTTTATATGCTTCCATGATTAGTTCATAGCCCCCGAAAGCACTGGTCATCATCAACAGTGTTGACTCGGGCGTATGGAAGTTAGTGATCATGGCATCCGCCAGGCTGAAATCAAATGGCGGGAAAATAAATCGGTTTGTCCAACCGGAATAAGGCTTTAAGTGGCCATTGGTTGAAACCGAAGATTCAAGGGCACGCATGGTCGTTGTTCCGACGCAACATATTTTATGTTTTTTCTCCTTGGCCGCATTTACCTTATTGGCAGTAGCTTCCGAAATAAAAGCTTCTTCGGAGTCCATTTTATGCTTGGTAAGATCTTCGACCTCCACGGGACGAAACGTTCCAAGGCCCACATGAAGGGTAATTTCGGTAAACTCGATTCCCTTTATTTCCATGCGCTTTATCAGATTCTTACTAAAGTGCAAACCTGCGGTCGGAGCGGCAACGGCACCCTCATTTTTTGCATATACTGTTTGATATCTCTCCGCATCTTCCGGCACAACCGCTCTCTTGATATATTTTGGAATCGGAGTTTCCCCCAGTCTTTCGATGATTGCCTTGAACTCTTCGTAGGGTCCGTCAAACAAGAACCTCAACGTTCTACCTCTGGATGTGGTATTGTCGATTACCTCGGCTACCAGATCGTCATCACCGAAATAAAGCTTGTTGCCAATCCTGATTTTTCTGGCAGGGTCGACAAGCACATCCCACAAAAGACTATCCCTATTCAGTTCCCTGAGTAAAAACACTTCAATCCGTGCCCCGGTTTTTTCCTTGTTTCCGTACAACCTCGCCGGAAAAACCTTCGTGTCATTCAAAACAAACAAATCACCCTCATTAAAATAATCAATGACATCCTTGAACATTTTATGTTCAATCTTTCCAGTATCCCGGTGCACGACCATCATCCTTGATTCGTCCCTGTTTTCGGCAGGGTGCTCTGCTAATAATCCTTCTGGTAGATTGAACTTAAACTTGGACAGCTTCATTCTTCGTTGTTTTGGATTGAAAAAAATTAGGGTTGCAAAAGTATTAATTTAAACTTGACTTTTAAGCTATTCATATGTTAATCATTCACTTGATTGAAGTATTTTTTCCAGGTCTTCGATTGTATGCGCATCATCGACCCGGTACTGCCCAATGGCAGTGCGCCGCAGCGACTTCAAATACGCACCCGATTTGAGGGCTTTGCCGAAATCATTTGCCAGGCTCCGTATGTACGTTCCTTTGCTGCACCGTATTAAAAATTTAACCTCATTGTCCGGTTCCAATATCGCATCGAACTTGCTTATTTCAATTCGGTTTTCCTTCAGTTCTTTTTGGATGCCTTTTCTTGCATATTCATACGCCCTGGAACCTTCTATTTTTTTCGCAGAATACAACGGAGGTAACTGCATCTGAATTCCAATCATGTTAGCGGCCGCTTTTTTCACCAGTTCCGGTGTGATGTGATCGGTCGGAAAGTGTTGATCAATCGTCGTCTCCAGATCAAACGAAGGTGTCGTGGCCCCGAGTTTGAAAATGCCCGAATACTCTTTTTCCATGTCCTGAAACTGATGGATCCGCTTGGTCATTTTACCGTAACACATTATAAGAAGTCCCTCTGCCAAGGGGTCAAGGGTGCCGGCATGACCAATTTTTAATTTGGTTCCGAGATGATGTTTTAGCAGGTATTTGACCTTATTCACCGCCTGAAAGGAGGTCCATCTCAATGGTTTATCGACTAATAAATATCCCGATTCAGGATTTATCATTGCACACTAAATGTTCGATATAACAATGGAAATTACGCCAACGGCAAAACAGTA
>DNDT01000476.1 GCA_003487525.1 Flavobacteriales bacterium | reverse complement strand
TTGTCAAAACGGTAATAGTTGTTCCCGGAAATTTATCCTTTATCCGAAGAGCCTGTTCAAGTGCATTCAAATCCTCAGGATTAAAAATTGCAGGAAGGGCAGCACGGTTAACCGTACCATCGGCTTTCATTGCATCTTTGCCAACATTCCTTGTATCGGGAACCTGTTTGGCTAAGACAATGATCTTTAGACCTTCCATACTGCATTGCTATTTATCGCGGTGAAGATAAAAAGCTTAAAAGCAATTTATCTTGATCTAAATCAGTAAAAAAGATGACCTACCTTAAAACAAACTTTCAAAGAGATTTTATTGGATTAAGCCCAAAAGGATCAACAATGCTGACTTTAATCATATTCGATCGCATAAGATTTAGCTACATTACACGCTGATATTGAGGTATCATATTACATTTTAAAACGAATTATTTCAATTCTGATCGTTAGAACTGCCATATGCATGCTGTTCATTGCTTACTGCGGGCACGTGACAAAGGCGCAGGATAATGCAATGTCCATTGAAGAGCTTTGTCACTCCAAACCACTCATTGTCCTGGACGAAGTTCTTGAAATCAATATGTATTACGATTTCAGGACCTCCCGAAATTTCTTCTTCAATAAGGTTGTTACCTACAGAATTCTGAACGAAAACGGGGCTAAACTATTGGAAGACATTGTGCTGCCTGAAAATCCGGACCCTACCTTGGTTCATCATAATTCAGATGTTAAAAAGATGGGGTACTTCATCAGTAGCCTTGATGTAGATAATTTCGAGTTGAATGTCGTTCGACAGGATAAACCCATAAAAATTAAAACCACGAAAAAGTCCATTGCCGTGGAAAGTTACAATATGGATTTTCTCTATACGTTTAATCAAATTCACTACCGGACAGAAGGGCTTCAAACAGGAGATTTGGTTACGGTGAAATACCAAATAAATTTTCCACATTTGAGCAATATCTCCCGTTTGTCCTCCTACCGGATTTTTTTTCACGACAGCATTCCGAAGCTTAAGACGAAATTGAAAGTCTCCCATTCAACAGCTCAACAGTTTGAATTATATGGATTTAACGGAGCCTCTGAAATTGTAAAAACTTCAGAGAATGAGGGGCGAATTACGTACGAATGGGTCTTATCAAATTTACCCGGTGTACTGATGCAGGAGGGATCAAGACCATATCTGGAATTGCCACATATCACCTGGGTAATCAGCCCCGAACTTAACCTTTCTCAGGGTACAATAACTGTTGGAAATCACATTGGAATTATTGTCGGAACAAGAGAACCATTGATGGAAAATATTTGCACCAAGGATGAATTGGGAATGCTTCATTCTCAGTACCTGTTGTTTAATAGAAAATACGATACGCTAACGACTGGAATAAATGAGGGATATGAACGAATCAAGTACATTCATAATTACATAGCCGATGAATTCAGGTATAAAAATGACATTGACTACTACAGGCAACTGGATTCAAGGGGAGAACGACTTGGAATGTTCTTTGAAAACAATGAATTGCCCGACCATAGCAGATATTACTTATATGCTTCGATTTTGTCAAAGTCCGGTTTGGTTTTTTATGCCAGTTTCTTGGTAGACAAGCGATTTGGTGAGCTGTCAAAATCCTATTTCAGGCCCAACTATGAGAGTGATTTTTTAATGTCACTTCATTCTCGCGA
The DNA here is from genome assembly GCA_003487525.1 of Flavobacteriales bacterium. Lineage (GTDB taxonomy): Bacteria > Bacteroidota > Bacteroidia > Flavobacteriales_E > Vicingaceae > UBA11591. The sequence goes on along the minus strand of DNDT01000476.1, from coordinate 940 downwards.
ATCCGGAATGAATTATATGCATCCCAAGTCTGGAGAATTTGGATGGTACTACAACGAACTCCCTTTTTACTGGGAAAACTGCACATCTCATTCAATCGATTTCGCTCAACGCACCCTNNTCCAATTACAAGTCCAAAAGACAACCGAAGACAGCTATATTCCAACGTACAAATCAAATTGGAAGAAGACAGTGCTTTCTTCAATTCGAAATTGCGTCTTTCGGGACAATTCAGCACCTTGTGCAGGGCTATTTACCAAAACAAACAAACTGATCCAACAGTGAATGTTTTATACCGAAAGCCGGTTTGGAATATTGACGGGCTTTCACATTTAACCTGCACGAATACGTTACTATCGAAAGAAGCTCCCTTCAAACATGAATTTTCCTGCAGGTACTCCGCAGGTAATATCCTGAAGAAAGAGGGAAAAGATGCCTCTCTGGATATTCAGTCATGGATCACCCATATTCTTCCCTTGAAAAAGGACGATGTCAGGTATTTGAATTTCTATTCAGATTTTAAAGGAAGGGATGAATATCGTTACCAGGTTCAATTTGACAAAGCAATAACACTTTTGAATGACACCCTGGTAGAAATTGATACCAATTATGGAAAATACACCTATAGCGTTATGCAGGTCAAACCTGAAGTCATTCAAATCAATTCGGTACTGGAAATACACTCCGATGGAGTTTTAGCCGAAAACTACGATCAAGTGCTGGAGATTGTGAAGTTGGCCGGTTCCATTCCAACCATTCGTTTCACGGTCAACTAACCTTCCGGATAGCCGATAAATCCCTATTCATGGGGACGAATGGCTAAAGTATTTCTGCAAAAATGAGTATGTAATACATACCTGTCAATATAAAGGTAACTCCCGCAACGAGGCGCATCACCTTCTCTACCCTGGTAATTTTACGGTAAAAAACACTCACGTTGGA
>DNDT01000397.1 GCA_003487525.1 Flavobacteriales bacterium | reverse complement strand
ACCACAGCCGTTGAAGTCAGGGTAAATCCACTTCCGCTGATCACAGCCATGCTGGACACAACTATTTTCCTCGGAGATCAGGTAAAACTAAAAGCCTTTGCAGGAGTGTCATACATTTGGTCCGGAGGATATGAAGATGAATTGAGTTGCTCTGATTGTGCAGAACCGATTGCAATACCGATTTTCAACTCAAAAAACCGTGACAACCGGGTTTATTATGTGATTGGAACGGATTCCAATAACTGCCATAATATGGACTCCGTGATTATCAGCTTGAATCCTAGGGTGGTCATTTTTGTGCCCACGGCGTTCTCACCCAACGGAGATGGCTACAACGACGTGCTGAAAGTAGAGACAAAAGGGATTGAGCGATTTGAATTTGAAGTATATGATCGTTATGGAAGGACCGTGTTTGAGACGAGGGATTTTGACGGAGAATGGGATGGAACCTATGAGGGTGAATTGCTAGGCAAAGATGTCTTTATGTTCAGGATTACGGCCAAGCCATTTAAGTCAGGCATTCCGATAGAACAGGCGGGACAAATTTCATTGATTAGGTAGATAATGAATACAAAGCAGATGAGAAATCATTTATTAAAAATATGCACTGGTTCAATATTTTGTTTACTGGTGGCAAGCGCCAGTGGTCAGGATATTAATTATTCCCAGTACTATACAATGATGCCGGCAATTAATCCTGCGGCTACCGGAGCTTTTGGTGGAGACTACAGGTTTTCACTGGATTACAGGAAAAGCAACTACAGTGCTGCCGATCCGTTTACCACGGTTTTTGCATCTGTCGATGCCGGTCTCGCCAAATATAAAAAAGGCGATGGAGCAGATCGCAAGTCATACTTTGGTTGTGGATTGAGTTTTTTAAATGACAAAGCGGGAGAAGGTGGACTTGGACTTCAGGAGGTTAATCTTTTACTGGCGTATAACCTGAATATTGCGCATCATCAATATCTGACCCTGGGAACGCAGTTTGGTACCGCAACAAGGTCCATAAATTACTCAAACTTGAGATGGTCCAATCAATATGACAGTGAAAGCGGGACATTTGACCCGAATGCGTATGCCGATCCACTGGCCAATTATGAAAAGGCAAATTACATGCCAATTTCTGCAGGTTTATTGTGGAATTACGCGGAACCGGATAAGCTTAAAATAAATGCCGGCATCGCATTGAAAAACTTAAATGAACCCACTACTTCATTCGAAACGAATCCCACCGAGGCAGAAAAAGCACTCATGCAAATGACATTTCATACAGCTGCAGAATGGATGGTCCCTCAAACCAATCTGGCACTTATGCCTCACTTGATGTATCGTTCAAGGGGATATATCAGTGAAACAAGTTTCGGGGTCATTACAAAGTTCAGTATGTCTTTTGATTCTAAAATGACTCACATTAAGAAGTCTTCGGCGGCATATGCCGGTATTTTTTACAGAACAACGAAGGATTTGGTCTTGCTTGCCAAATTTGACCTGCGACAAAATGTTGCTATTGGTCTGAGCTACGACATTGACATGAAAGCGCTAAGTGATGCTGCCGCCACGAAAAAGCGTTCCGCTCTCGAAGTAGTGATTACATATTCCAGCTGGTGGAAAGAAACCAGGTTGTTGCCAAGAAAAGGAAACACAGAGTTCTTTTAAAAAATGATTATGAGCGTTAAAAGTAGATATAGCCTTTTTATACTGACCCTTTTGAGCGTCGGCATACTGAGCATTGAATCTTGTGTGAAAGAAGCCCCGATAGAAACCTATCCTCCCGGCGGAAGCGGCGGTACTTGTTTCGACGGCCTGCAAAATCAAGGTGAATATGGAATTGATTGCGGAGGACCTTGTGCTCCGTGCGCAATTGACAAGCCTTTTCTTACAGTGACTGTAGATAGCACCTGGGTCAACGATACCGTTAAGACCCAAAATCGATTCTGGACCCCGAAACATATTTTTGTAAATGATTCAGTTGATGCTGAAAACTTGATAGTGCTTGCGGTGGATTCATTCGAACACAATAAACCTCAATTTATCAGCCTTATGTTTAAAATACCAAGGAATTTGCAGCGGGGTGTCCATGCCATTGATGTAATGGAAGGCTATGAGGCTTACAATTCATATACTCCTCATAAATATCCCGGCACTGCCAAACTCTTAAACGGCATAATTACCATTTCCAAGAGGGATGAAGTATACGGATATATCTCGGGTTATTTTGAGTTTAACACGTATCCGGTTGATGTCTTTAAATACAGGATTGCCCTTATTGATGGTGAGTTCAGATACATCCCATTGTATTAAAAGAGCTTCGTTTTTCGTAACTTCACACTATCCAAAGCAGAGGTTTTTTAAGATCCTGTCCACCGTGTTTATGACATGATGAACTTGAATATTTGACAGGAATGAATACGTTTAAACAGATACTTCCAATAGTCGGACTCCTCGTTTATTCGATTGGAGTNNAAGTACTGTCTCGGGTCCGGACACAAGTATTTGCCCGGGGTCGTCCGTACAACTTTTCACCAGTCCTGCCGGGGGGACTTCGTATTCCTATTTATGGTCGCCGGCAACCGGTTTATCAAGTACCACAATTGCCAATCCGGTCGCAACACCAACTGCAACGACTACCTATACGGTGCTTATTACCGACATTCCCACAAGTAACACGGTATCGGACAACGTCACCATTACGGTTCAAAACGTTCCGCTACCCATCATGGTTTTGCCGAGAACGGACACCCTATGCGCAGGTGATACCCTGCAATTATCAGTCGTAAACTCCGGATCGTGCAATGCAATTCCGGGAAGCTGCCAGTCTGCTCCCTCGGTTTCAACACTGGGTTCCGGAACTTTTTTTGGGAGTAGTCAGTTTGAAAATCCGTTCTACAAACAGAACGCAGCATTCCTCCAGGACAGGAGCAATAAACGACAGATTATCTATACCAAAGCAGAGTTGAACAACGCGGGGATCGTTGGACCTTCTCTTATAACATCCCTTTCGTTTAATTTCAATTTAACAGTTGCTGCTCAGACTTATTCTAACTTCAGAATTAGCATGGGATGCACGAATGCGACATCTTTTGGTCTTTATCAAACCGGTTTGTCTCTTGTCTTCAGTCCGCAAACTGTGGTAATTAATTCTTCCGGATGGAAGGAATTTGTCTTTGATTCGGGATTTAACTGGGATGGTGAGAGTAATGTTGTACTTGAGTTTTGCTTTGTTAATCCCGTTGCTACCGCAGGAGTGCCCGCCATAGAATTTGAGATAGCCACAAGTATTGTCACCCGTTTTGTGACAGGAAATACCGATGTATGCGGAAGCAACAATGGCACAAATTTTACAAGAAGGCCAAACATGAGGTTCAAACATTGTGACCTGGTGCATACTTCGGCCCTGACCTATTCCTGGACACCGGCAAGCGGATTGTCTTCTACGACTGTGAGAAAACCCTTTGCAAATCCCGGTGTTAATACCACCTATGTGGCAACAGTCACCGATGCCAACGGTTGTTTCGCAAAGGATTCGGCGATTATCACGGTTGCACCTTCCTTTAACCTATCGATCAACGGGGACACTACGTTGTGCGGAGCCGATTCACTGAGTTTAATTTCAACCGGTAATGCGGGCCCCGGAGCAACTTATCTCTGGAGTTCGAGTGCGCCCATCGTAAATACGGCTGTACCTGTTACCAGTGGATACTTTAATTCATCGGCTCAGGTTATGATTAAGGTTATGCATCCGGGTGGATGCACCAAAAAAGACAGCTTCAATGTCGATTTTCATCTTCCAGTGAGCACGGAAATTCTCACCGCTGATACCACCGTTTGTCAGGGAGATTCCATTCCCATTATTGTGAACACAAATTATCAGGGATGTCAAACGTCGAACAGCGCATCGTGTTTTAATCAATCAGCACTGACTTTTGCCGGTACTTCTGCATTTGCAACCAGTTCGGTGACTATTAGTCCATATGGAGGATTTGGATTAAGTCCGGGTCAAAAGAAACAATATATTTTTCTGGCTTCAGAG
>DNDT01000232.1 GCA_003487525.1 Flavobacteriales bacterium | reverse complement strand
AAGGGTGCCACCGGTCCAAATATCTCCTCCGTTGAGCAAGCCATGTTGTCTGTAACATCTGTTAATACTGTTGGTTGATAAAATCGCTGCCCACCCTCTGTTCTATGACCTCCGGTAATCACTTTAGCACCCTTTGAAACAGCATCCGAAACCAATCGTTCGACTTTTTCCATTGCAGCATCATTTATCAGTGGGCCAATAACCACGTCGTCCTCCGTACCTATTCCGACCCTCATTTTTGACACTTNNAGACACAGGTTTGGCCTGCATTTCTGTACTTCGCCGCAATAGCACCTTTCACAGCGGCCTTGAGATCCGCATCGTCAAATACGATAAATGGAGCATTCCCTCCCAATTCAAGCGATATTTTTTTCACGGTGTCCGAACATTGCTTCATTAAAAGTTTGCCAACCGGTGTGGAACCTGTAAAAGAAAGCTTGCGAACAATTTTTGAAGATGTCAGTGTCGATCCAATGGCTGGTGCATTGGTACCGCAAATAACATTAATCACACCATCGGGAAATCCTGCTCTTCCCGCCAATTCAGCTATTGCCAAGGCGGACAATGGAGTTTCTTCACTCGGTTTTATGACGACCGTGCAACCCGCTGCCAGAGCCGGGGCAACCTTTCTGGTGATCATCGCATTTGGAAAATTCCAGGGTGTGATTGCCGCAACCACACCAATGGGTTGCTTAATGACCAATATTCGTTTGTTTTTGGCATATCCCGGAATAACGTCCCCATAATTCCTCTTAGCTTCCTCGGCAAACCACTCTATGAAAGAAGCTCCATATTTGATTTCGCCTTTTGCTTCTGCAAGTGGTTTTCCTTGCTCTCTGGTTAGAATCATGGCGAGATCGTCCAGGTTCTCCAGGATTAAATCGTTCCATTTTTTTAAAATCACCGATCGTTCTTTCGCGGTCCTTTCACCCCAACCTTTTAATGCTTCACTGGCGGCGTCAATAGCCTGTTTGGTTTCATTTTCACCTGCTTCGTCACATTCAGCAATAACTTCACCACTAGCCGGGTCCTTCACCAGGTACTTCAATTTGCCACTGAGCCACTTGCCATTAATGTAATGTCCTGTTTTTAAAAGGGATTGATCTGTGATTTGCAACATTTGTTCGGATGATTAAGTACAATTGATTTGCGGCAAAAGTAAGCCTATACGATGAAATGGGAGATTTGAAACAATATTATTTTAGTGAAATCAGAATGCGATATATTAAATAGGTAAAATTGAAAAAAACCTATATTTGTTTCATGAAAATAAATTTCCCGTATATCTTTTCTTCTCTGGCAATCCTGTCGTTCGTATTGATTTCGTGCAGCAGAGAATACCCTGATCGTGTTTGTGAATCTCCCTATAACGTTAATTGCGGGGTCGATAGTCTTGGAATCAATGTGCGATTGGTGAACAGGGCTGGCTATCCATTGTGTGACGTAGAAATCATTTACGAAACCACAACGGGTGATGTTATTAAATATGGCAGAATGGATATTGATGAGGAGAGTTGTTATTCGGTCTATAAATCGCCCAAGCTTTTTCCTTATATCAGTTTTAATTTGGGAACCGAGCATTACGAAATAGCTGATTCCCTTAAGGATCCCAATAAACCTTATTTGACTAAGTTTATTGATGGCCCAGGATTTTATACATTTTTCATTTCTATTTCGGATTCATTGACTTCTGCCACAAGTCAAACAATTTTAGCCAGAGATTTTTAATTCTGAGCAATTATGATGAACTCAGGCAACTTGCTCAAAATGCGGGTTGAGAAAAATGATCCTGTGGATTATTTTCTTGTTCTGGGCGATTCGGAAATACATTTGAATCCCTACATCGGCCGGAGGATTTCACTGTCATTTAATGGTCAGATAAACTGTATTGCCTGCGGACGACTTACCTCAAAATCTTTTGCAGGAGGCTTTTGTTATCCTTGTATGGTAGACTCTCCGTTTAATGCAGAGTGTATTATCAGACCCGAACTCTGTGAAGCACATCTTGGAAAGGGAAGAGACCCCGAATGGGAGAAAAAAAATCACATTCAGCCACATACGGTTTATATCGCACTTTCATCCGGATTAAAAGTTGGAGTGACAAGGGATAGTCAGATTCCCGATCGATGGATTGATCAGGGTGCGACAAAAGCCATCAGACTGGCAGGAGTTCCCAACAGATATCTTGCCGGAAAAATAGAAGTATTTCTGAAGGACTTTATGTCGGACAAAACGGCATGGCAGAAAATGTTGAAAAACGAGGTGGATTTTGAAAGCGACCTTATTGCTGCAAAATACAAGGCTTCTTCGCTCTTACCTGCAGAATTGAAGGAGTTTTACTCGGAAAACGACGAAATAACCGAACTCACTTATCCTGTGCTGGAGTATCCGAAAAAACTGAAAAGCACAAGTTTTGACAAGCAAGCTATTTTTGAAGGAACACTAAAAGGAATTAAGGGACAATATCTCATGCTTTCGGACGATCGCGTTCTTAATATTAGAAGGCATAGCGGATATTACGTGATATTTAAAGAATAAGGATAATTGAGGTATAATTTTTCTTTGTTGTCTTACCGAATATTCTACTTTTGAAATTCAAATTATTGAGATGAGCATACTTGTAAATAAGTCTTCTAAAGTCATAGTTCAAGGATTTACCGGCAGTGAGGGAACATTTCACACCGGACAAATGATTGAATACGGAACAAATATTGTAGGCGGAGTGACTCCGGGAAAGGGCGGTCAGGAGCATATGGGAAAACCGGTGTTCAATTCCGTTGAAGATGCGGTAAAAAGTACCGGGGCCGATGTCAGTATTATCTTTGTTCCGCCTGCTTTTGCGGCTGACGCAATAATGGAGGCGGCCGATGCTGGAATAAAGGTCGTTGTGTGTATTACGGAAGGTATTCCGGCTAAAGACGTTATCCCTGTCCATGAGTATTTGAAAGGAAAAGATTGCAGATTGATTGGGCCAAATTGTCCAGGAATCATTACCCCGGGTGAAGCCAAGGTTGGAATTATGCCAGGATTTATTCACACCAAGGGACGCATCGGTGTGGTTTCAAGGTCCGGAACATTAACTTATGAAGCTGTGGATCAGGTAACCAAGGCCGGTATGGGTCAATCCACCTGCATAGGAATTGGCGGTGATCCAATTATTGGAACAACTACCAAAGATGCAGTAATGATGTTAATGGAAGATGATGAAACGGATGGAATTATTATGATAGGGGAAATCGGTGGAAGCATGGAAGCCGATGCTGCATATTGGATTAAAGAACACGGGACAAAACCCGTTGTGGGATTTATAGCTGGTCAGACCGCACCTCCCGGAAGGCGAATGGGTCATGCAGGAGCAATCATTGGCGGAGCAGCCGACACTGCTGCGGCTAAAATGAAAATCATGAAGGAATGTGGTATACACGTGGTTGATTCTCCAGCCATTATTGGCAAAAAGATGGCCGAAGTATTAAATAGTTAAAAACATGGAATTGCTTAAAGGAAAAACAGCTCTGGTAACCGGTGCATCGAGAGGAATTGGCCGTGGAATTGCGCTAAAATTCGCCGGTGAGGGAGCGGATGTTGCATTCACTTATGTGTCATCGGATGATAAAGCGAGGGAACTTGAGGAAGAACTGAAATCTTTTGGCGTAAAGGCAAAGGGTTATAAATCAGATGCCGCCAAATATAATGAAGCGGAAAACTTGATTAATGACGTAGTTGCCGAGTTTGGCAAGCTGGATGTCGTCGTGAACAATGCCGGAATTACCAGGGATGGTTTATTAATGAGAATGTCCGAAGAAAACTGGGATGACGTCATTAATACAAATTTGAAAAGCGTATTTAACGTCGTAAAAGCAGTGCAACGTCAAATGCTCAAACAGCGATACGGGTCAATTATTAATATGGGAAGTGTCGTCGGAAAGGAAGGAAATGCCGGTCAGTCAAATTACGCTGCTTCCAAAGCGGGAATAATCGGTTTTTCAAAATCCATTGCCCAGGAATTGGGTTCCAGAAATATCCGGTGCAATGTCATTGCTCCCGGATTTATCGAGACCGAAATGACCGCCGCGCTTGACCCCGAATTTATTAAAGGTTGGTTAAAGGACATTCCCCTAGGCAGGCCAGGTTCAACGGAAGATGTGGCCAATGTGGCTTTGTTTTTAGCTTCTGACTTGAGTTCATATGTGTCCGGCCAGGTACTTAACGTTTGCGGAGGAATGCAAACATGAATAAATAAAACTTCCAACATTGTTATCGAAGCTGTCCCTTACAGCCGAAACTTCACTTTGGTTACTGCCTGTTTGTCTGTTACTCGGCGCTGCGGTGGCCTACCTGCTTTACAATAACAGAAAACATCGGGACAATATTCCGATAATTTTCAGGCGTATTCTTTTTGTACTCAGGACGATGAGCATAAGCATTATTGCTTTCTTCTTACTCTCGCCGGTAATTAATTCCAGAAGCCCTGAAATTGAGAAACCCATAGTCATAATCGGCATAGATAATTCCGAGTCTGTCAAGCATCTTTCTGACAGCAATGACCTAGTGAGTATTGCCGAAAGTATGTCGGTATTGAATAATAAAATAGAGAAGCAATTTGATGTACATACGTACTTATTTGGTGAAACAGTCAGGCCGGCACAAGAATACAGTGTAAACTATTCGGACAGACTTACGGATATTTCGGAATTTCTCAAGGACATGGATGATCGATACGAAAATAGAAATACGGCATTGTTATTACTGTGTTCGGATGGACTTTTCAATAAGGGGCAAAATCCCGTTTATACTCAATCTTCATTCCAATTTCCGGTTTATTCCCTTGCTCTTGGTGACACAGCGACCATAAGAGATGTGGGAATAGATAAAGTAAATCACAATAAACTGGCGTTCTTTGGAAATACATTCGAGGTTGAAATTGAAGTAAATGCTTCCCTGTTGAAAGGCCGCAGTACTGTCCTGCAAATTCAAAAATCGGGAGTCATTTATTCGGAGCAAAGGTTAAGCTTTCATCAGGATGAAGAAAAGCAAACAGTCACTGCGGAACTGGAAGCGGACGAGGTTGGAATGCAGCGATTCGAATTGGATGTTGTCGGATTTGATGACGAAGTGAGCAAGGGCAATAACCGTAAACTCTTTTTTATTGATGTTCTGGAAAACCAGCAAAAGGTGTTGATACTTTCTTCAGCACCCCATCCGGATGTAAAGGCGCTCAAGGAATCGATCAACGGAGGGAAAAACTACCTTGCAGAGTCTTCCTTGTACAAGGACTTCAACGGAACATTCGATGAGTTTAGTCTGGTGATTCTTCATGGCCTTCCCGCCGGAAATAATGAGAAGTTAATACCAATATTTAACAGCGAGGTTCCGGTGATGTTTATTTTAAGTCGAAATACAACGATTGATGCTTTTAACAAACTAAATGCGGGACTCAGTTTGAAGAACTTCAACGGGCAGTACAACAATACACTCGGCAGATATAACTCATCTTTCCCGTATTTTTCAAATGAAAAAGAACTTGAGGATATCGTGCAATACCCACCATTGATCTGCCCTTTTGCCACATATCAATTCGAAGGCGAATCTCAATCCCTTCTTTTTCAACAGATCGGAAAGGTTCAAACGCCATTTCCCCTTATTTCTTTTTCGGAACTAAATAATAAAAAAACTGGAATAATCAGTGGAGAAGGAATGTGGAGGTGGCGACTGTTTGACTACATTAAAAATGGCGATACAAAGATGTTTGACGGACTCATTCGAAAATTTGTTCAGTACCTGTCGTCAAAAGAAGATAAAAGCAGGTTCAGGGTATTTTCCGAACCGGCATATTTTGAAAACATGAATTTGATTATGGAAGCGGAGTATTACAACAAATCCTACGAACTCAGAAATGACCACATTGTGAGCTTTGAATTATCCGATGAAAACTCAGATGTCTATTCCTATGAATTTTTAAATACCGGAAAGAAGTACCGCATTGATTTGGGAAAACTGAGCGTAGGAGCGTATACATGGAAGGCAAAGCTCGATGATGGTTTCGAAGTCTTTTCAAAATCCGGTACGTTTAGAATAATGCCATTGCAATTGGAAAAAAACAGGTTACAGGCAGATCATCAGTTATTGGTGAATTTATCCGGGAATCGAGGCGGCAAAATGTTGTATCCAAATGAACTGGGAGACTTCGCGGACGAGGTTTTGTCCTCTGTCGAATTTAAGCCGTTACTGCACTATAATGAACGATTTAAGGATTTGATTACCCTAAAAACGATATTTTTCATTCTTCTTATTTTATTCACGGCAGAATGGTCGATTCGCAAATATTTTGGAATTAGTTGATGATAACAGCGACTTTCATTTTTAATCTGATCGTCTTTTTCGTGATTTCGGGATTTATACTGGATCGGATTCTTTCGTGGTTGAATAGCAGAAACTGGAAGGATAAGGTACCCGCTGAAATGGAAAATGTTTATGACCAGGAGAAATATCGGAAAGCGAAATTGTACGATCGGGCACATACAAATTTTTCGCTCTGGTCTTCGATTTACGGACTTTCACTGATCCTTTGCATGTTATTTTTCAACGGGTTTGCGATGCTGGACGAATGGGTGCGTGTATGGATTGATCATACGTATTATACTCCGCTGATTTTTTTCGGTTTATTGATGCTGGCATCTGACCTTTTAAATATGCCATTCTCTGTTTACAGCACCTTTGTAATTGAGGCAAAGTATGGTTTTAACAAGACCGGTCCCTTGCTATTTGTGGTGGATAAAATTAAATCATGGCTTCTTGGAGCCTTAATTGGAGCACCGATTTTGGCTTTTTTGGTATGGGTGTATGAGACATTTGGCAGTTCTTTCTGGATAGGAGCCTGGATAGTAATGAGTGGCCTGGCCATATTCATTTCGATGTTTTATACCTCACTGATCGTTCCGATATTCAACAAGCTTAAACCGCTTGAAGACGGTGAGTTGAAATCTGCAATACAGGTGTATTGCAGGGAAGTCGGATTTAATCAGTCCAACTTATCCGTAATCGATGGCTCAAAGCGAAGTACGAAATCAAATGCATATTTCAGCGGACTTGGTCCCAGAAAGCAAATTGTTCTTTTTGATACCTTGATTGAGAATCAGGAAGTTGAAGAAATTGTGGCGGTCCTGGCTCATGAAATTGGGCACTACAAGTTGAAACATACCCGTATTTCACTACTGCTTTCGATCATTCAAACCGGAATCATGTTGTTTTTACTTTCTCTGGTTCTCGACAATACTAAACTGGGACTTGCGCTTGGAACAGAAAATATGAGTTTTCACATTGGACTTATTGCCTTTGCCCTTTTATATACCCCGGTCTCGACAATTACCGGGATTTTCATGAATATGCTTAGTCGCAAGAACGAATATGAAGCAGATTCCTTTGCAACAAGAACGTTTAATGGTCTTCACATGATAAACGCCTTAAAGAAATTAAGTGTTGATAATCTGTCTAATCTGAATCCTCACCCCGCTTATGTCTTTGTCCATTTCTCGCACGCGCCTATCCTCGACAGGATATGGGCCATTAAAAGAGAGGCGGCAA
>DNDT01000164.1 GCA_003487525.1 Flavobacteriales bacterium | reverse complement strand
GCGGATTAACCGCGGCATATGAATTGTCGGTCAGAGGATATGAAGTGGTCGTTTTTGAGGCTTCTCATCGGGCAGGCGGAGTTATGGTATATGGAATTCCGCGTTTCAGATTGCCAATGCAAATAATTGACGAGGACATCAAATACCTCGAAAAACTTGGCGTAAGTTTTGTATATAATATGGTGATCGGAAAAGTACTTTCTCTGGATGACTTACTGACCAGCGAAGGATTTAGTGCAGTGTTCATCGGTACAGGTGCTGGTCTTCCGACCATGCTCGATGTCCCTGGCGCGAACGCCAATGGTGTTTATTCGGCAAATGAATACCTTACCCGAATTTACCTGATGGATGCCGATAAATTTCCGAATTACAGCACACCACTTTATTCAGGAAAAAAAGTAGGTGTAATCGGTGCAGGTAATACGGGTATGGATGTAATGAGGACGGCAAAAAGGCTTGGAGCCGATGTTACCTGTTACTACCGAAGATCACGTGAAGAAGCCCCTGCAAGAACCGAAGAACTTGAACATGCTGAGCAGGAATTCATAAACTGGAGGTGGTTGTCGAATCCGGTGGAATTCATCGTGGACGAAAACAATTTCGTCAAACAAATCAAATGTGAGAAAATGGAACTCTCCTCACCGGATGAAACAGGAAGAAGAAAACCGGTTCCGACGGGTGAGTTTTTCGTCGAAGATTGCGACACAGTGGTGATGTCGCTGGGTTGCAACGTTAATCCGATTATTCCGGCTACAGATGGAGCAATCCAGACAAACAAATGGGGCGTAATCATCGTGGACGAAGAAACATGTGAGACCAGTAAAAAAGGAGTTTTCGCGGGTGGTGATGTTATTACGGGCGGATCAACCATTATTGGTGCCATGGGTCAGGCCAAAACGGCTTCTGCAGCCATTGACAGATATTTAAAAGGAGATTCGGGCAATGTGACACAATTACCCAGGGATCCTTCCCTGACTGCTGAAACATGGAAACCGGCCTACATGAAGGTGACTTCCTGAATAGTTGTGCGCACCAATATTCTTAATTAAGGGTCACCGGCTTCCAGGAAAACAGCTTTTTTCCCCTAAATGAAGGAAGTATTTCCTCGGATAAAGAAAAAGTAAGCTTGATCCGGAAAGCATTATCATTGGAAATGCCGAAATTCGTAACTTCCTGTTCACGAAATCAGAAGCATACACAACCCTAATTATTTTGAACTCTTTTTCAAACTATTTTAGATACATAGAGACAAAAAATTATATTTTAGCTTTCAAGAAAAAATATGCCTTGAAACTACAAATCCTTATTGTAATTCAATTGTTTTTTTGTGCGACGATTTTCGGACAAAAAATTCATGTTGTTCATGATGGCATTGAAACGGACAGCAGTTTCTATCATTTGACAAAAATCAATGAGAACGAATTCTGGATTGGAGGAGAATACGGAATTCTAAAAAAAATTGATTCTTCGGGCACCATCAGTCAGGTAAACTATCCGAACGACGGACTGAATATTTTAAAAGTTCTGAATGTTGACAACTACGTCTATGTTGTGACGGCAAATTCAGTGATATACCGTTTCAATACAACGGACCAGACATGTTTAAAAAAGTCTTTTCCGCGTTTTAAAAACAGGTGTTTCTATGATGTGATCTCGCTGAAGAATGGAAACTTACTTGTATGCGGGGGAACAACAGGAATACAGGCCGAAAGCAAAACAATTCCGAACGGCTTTATTGCACTGCTTGACAAGGATTTGGAAGAAATGGAACCCGTTTGGAAATCGTACCACAAATTTGTCTGGTCCCTTCTTGAAATGCCCAATGGAGAAATCCTCGCCTCAACCTTTAATGGCAATAATTCCAAAATAATCAAATCATCAAACTATAGTGACTGGAAAAAAGACAGTAAGGTAAAAGGACTGATCCACGAATTGGCCTTGTTGGATGGCGAAGTATATTATTCCGGAGCGAGAAGTTTCAGATTTAGAAAGGACGGTATTTTCGGCATTAAAGACAAGGAGGAAAAAGTACTTAATGGTACAGGATGTCTTTGGAGTATGGATTCTGTGGATGGAAACGTCATTTCGGTTACCTCGAACAACAAACTTGTGCTTTTCGACACAAAAAAGAATGAAGTCAGAGAAATGGATATCCCCATCTCAAAAGCCATGTACGACATTCAAAAAATTTCAAAGACGAAAATTTTGGTTGTCGGGCATGCCCAGAGCATGTACTTTATTGATCTCCCTGAGCGTCAAAATTAGTGTATTCGGCTTGCCTGAAGAGAACCGGCCACCGGTAGTTCTGCTCTGAACGCAATAGCATCAATCAAGATATCTTTTGTTTCAGAAGGTCACAACGATGTGTGAGCTTATTCAACAATTCACCGCTCCATTTACCTATAAGAATAAACAAGGGTAATTGACGTTGTTTCAGTAGGTGTGATCACCATCATGTTGGCACTTGTCGGATATAAATCGGCATCGTAATTATACGATACCTGCGCCTCATATTTCGTAGCCCCGTTTACATCCTTAAAAATCATTGAGGAAATATTATTATAAGGCAATAGCTGACGGGCCTTGGTTATATTTTGGTTGGTAGGTTCAAAATACAAATTTACCCTTTCCAATACAGCCAGCAACCCAGCTGCTTTGAAGGTATAAAAGAAGGGATTGGGATTCGGGTCATATCCAATGCTCCCAACAAGTATATCTGAGCCGTATCCATCTTCGTAAACCAAAATTTTTATCGGATTCAGTTTTGAATCGTACTTAGTCACTTCTCCTTCTTCAAACGCATTGTATGGCGCCTTATACAGCTCACTCATATCAAAGGTTCCGTTTTTGTCTGATACAGTACTTAATTCATTTGACTCATCGTATTGAGTAAACCCTGATTCGGAACCATCTGTAATACTGCTTACCCTGTTGTCCGAATCGTAATTGATCACATATGTAACATTATCAAACGTATTGTTATCTGAAAACACCTGAAAATGGCTCAGGTATTTCTTCGCTATCGGCTCGTTGGCCGCAATAAACTGCTCTTCGATAGTGTTCTTGCGGCAACCGAACAAAACAACAAGGCCTACTATTGCGCTTCGTAAAAGGAATTGTTTTTTCATTCTGTGTTGATTTGTTAAAAGTGCTTAATTAACCAGAGTCAACAAAGTGTTAAAACTACTGAATATCAGTATATAATCATCGTATTCCAGAGTGAAATTTAATAATCCAAATCCATGTAGTCGAAGCTTTCCTGAGAGGGATAATCAGTATAAATATCCCATGCCGTGAATAACGGGAAGAAGGATCTTCTTCCTACTATGGTTTGATCCGAATTAACCATGGTTGGAATTCTGTCCACGAAACTCGCAAAATTTGCTATTTCGCTGAAACTTATTTTAATGATTATTAAGCTCACTTCGCATAGAGGATCCGGATTATTCATAACCTGGCTATGGTGGTAGATTCCCTTTTGAGTCAATGAATAATTTTTCCATTGAGAAATGGGGGTTTGCGATTTCATGCAAACCGATGTCAGGATTAACGTCAGTAAAAAACAGAAACCCTTGAATTTCATCTCACTAAGTTAGTAAATCGCCATTTTCACGCAAATAAGCGATTCCAATCTGCCACGGCGCCCCGCAGGATGTAAAAACCAACCTCAGTTTTTAAGAAACTTTTCGGTCTGAATCAAATCGCCTGTTTCATTGTAGAAATGAAACATGTAAATTCCGGCATTCAAATCCGAAAGATCGAGATCGGACTTCAAGTCATCCAGATGAATCACCATTATGACCTTTCCATGAGTATCACCGATTTTTAACATGGTTCTGCCTTCAAGACCCGATAAATCAATCCGTACCATGGTTTTGCCCGGATTGGGAGAAATTCCAATTTCGCCTTTTCCGGAAATGCGAGCATTCGAAACAACCTCACTGTAAGAAACCTCTCCGTCGAAATCCGTTTGCTTCAGTCGGTAGTAGGCAGTACCGTGAAACGGATTGTCATCACTGGCCTCGTACTTGATTTTTCGACGACTGTTCCCGGCTCCTTTTACCGTGGTTACAATGTCAAATTCTTTCAAATCACCTGAACGTTCAACGGTGAAAAAATCGTTGTTTAATTCCGAAACTGTTTCCCAGTAAAAACGGACTAGATTCGACTCGTTGACCGCGATAAAATAGCTCAATGTTACCGGTAAGGGCGGTGTACCCTGACCGCATGGTCCCGGTGTACAGTCATCCGTGGTTCCGAAAATAGAACCATCTCCGGTAGTTGTGATGGTACCCGTCGCGACGATGCTTCCCCCTCCGGTTATCGTAGAACCATTTCCGCCTGTTACGTTTCCATTAACGATTATTCTTCCATCGACATTAATGTCATTGCTATTGTTGTTGTTCGTCAAATCTCCGTTAATAATCAGAACGCCACCCGTTTCTATCACAAGGGTCGAGCCATTGGCAAATACGGCTCCTCCGACAACCAGGGTGTCACCACTTCGAATTGTCAGGGTACCCAAACTATTAATGGTTAATGCTCCTTCGAATGTTGCATTTGCTTTTACATCAATGTTGCCCTGATCTCTTCCGGTTCCTGCAACACTCAGGGTGTAGGCCGTTCCTCCTGTCGGGTCTGTGATCGGTGCATTAATGATGTAATCTCCTTTGGTGGATGCAATGTTCGCATTAATGGTCATTGCGTGGTTGACATTGGCATCGTCGGAACCAGTCGGTACTCCGCTACTCCAATTACCTGCAGAGTTCCAGTCGCCCGAAGCCGTGGTATTTGTGGTCACCGAAAACAGCAACACAGGTACCAGTAAAAAAAGTATTGAAAGAATCCTTTTCATTTATGCAAAAATAACCAGGACTTTAACAAGTATTTTATTCGATTAACGAAAGTAATAAACCCGGTCATGTGAATTTATTAATACCGCAAAGTTCCGCAATAGTAGGATGTAAATGACAAATTGATCGAGAAAATCCTTACTTTTTTTTTCAGGTTTATCAAAAATAATGGGGCAAATTGAGGATAAGTTCAATCTGATTTACCACGTGTTTTCAACCCGTTTTATGATTTTACATTTTGAGAATATCTTAGATTTGATACCTGTTACTCCTATGGCTTATCTTCGACACGGATATCGAAATTTATTAATCGTTAATTTGATCCCATGGACTTCCTGAAATCCATAAATACAGATCCAAAAATTATTGCCTTTGTCATTGTAATTGGACTTGGGGCATACATCCTTATTCGGATTATTAAATGGTTCATCAACAAGCAGCTGATAGGCAATGCGGACCCTACAAAAGACGATATCACGCGATATAATTTTTTCAAGAACGGCATTTCCTTTATAATATGGATGTTGGCCATTGGGGCTGTCATATCCGTCATTCCTTCATTAAAAACACTGGCCATAACCTTGTTTGCTGGCGCCGGTATTTTGATGGCCATTCTGGGCTTTGCTGCCCAGGAGGCATTCTCGAATATTATTAGCGGTGTTTTTATTGTCTTATTCAAACCCTTCAGAGTTGGGGACATGATTAAAGTAAGCAATCTGGATTACGGAATCGTGGTTGACATTACGTTACGCCATACGGTAATCAACAATTTTGAAAACAAACGCCTGATCGTGCCGAATTCGGTCATTGGTTCTGAAGTTATTGTAAACGATAGCATCGATGACAGCAAAATATGTCGATTTATCGAGATTGGAATCAGTTATGACAGCGACATTGACCTTGCCACCAAAATCATTCAGGAGGAGGCCATGAAACACAAGGGATGCATCGATGCACGAACATCTTCGGAAAAAAAGGCAGGAAAACCTCAGGTAAATGTCAGGTTAATGTCTTTTGGAGATTTCAGCATCAATTTGCGTGCCTATGTATGGACAAAGGATCCCTTCGAAGCCCCTCAGATGCACGCGGATTTGAACCGAGCCATAAAGAAGCGATTTGATCTTGAAGGAATTGAAATTCCGTTCCCTTATCGCACAGTGGTGTTCAAAAAAGATCTTCCTCCAAATTCAAATTCATTGTCCGATGAGTAAAAGAGAACATAGCGTATCCCATAAAGCCGGTTTACCTCCGGGCTCTTTGGTGTATGTTGGAATGAACAAATCAACCTCTTCACAGCTCACTGTGATAGATTATAACAATGATGAATACAGGAAGATCGATTGTAAATCTCCGGAAGAAACTTTCCCATTTCGAGATACAAATACGGTAAGCTGGATTAACATGAATGGCATCGGGGATACCAAAACTCTTTCTGCCATTGCCACTTACTTTGGTTTGCATCCCTTGTTACAGGAGGATTTGTTGAACACCTCCCATACGCCCAAACTGGAAGAGTATGATGAACACCTGTTTTTGACGTTTAAATTGCTTTCCATCGATAAGAAAAGCAATACGATCGAGTCAGAACAAATAAGCCTTGTATTCGGAAAAACCTGGGTTCTCTCCTTTCAGGAAACGGAAAACGATGAATTCGATGTCCTCAGGGACCGAATTGAACAAAAAAAAGGGCTGATTCGCGAAAAAAATTCCGACTACCTGGTATACCGGATTATTGATACAGTGGTTGACAATTACTTTCTTATATCCGATCATCTGAGTGATGAACTGGAAGAGCTTGAAGAAGAAGTGCTGGAAGACCCAAACATGCAGCTTCTCCAAAGAATACAGTATTTTAAAAGAGAATTGATCCAACTTCGAAAGATAATGAGCCCGTTAAGAGAAGCTATATCCATGCTTCAAAAGGACTCAGGTAAGTTTATCGAACACGAAACCACGAGATACCTTAGAGATGTTTACGAGCACATTATTCATGTGACTGAGAGCATTGAAACGCATCGTGACGTTTTGGGCGGAATCATGGATCTGTATCTTTCTGGTGTCAGCAATAAAATGAACAAGGTCATGCAACAGCTAACCATCGTCGCAACCATTTTTATTCCCCTGACATTTCTTGCCGGAATTTACGGTATGAATTTTCAATACATGCCAGAGCTGGGGTGGAAATTTGGGTATGCGGGTTTTTGGGGCATTATTTTTGTCTTGTTGGTTATCATGACCATTTATTTTAAACGGAAAGGTTGGTTTTAATTTTGCAGGTCAAATAAAGTCAGGTAAGGCTTTGTCAAGAACAGTCAGTAACTCCTTTAATGAATGAAAAAAATGAACTACAGAATTGTAAGGCTTAACATGCTAATGTTAATGCTCCATGTGTTTTTGATCGGGATTTCAACCCCCTTGCTTTCACAACACGATTCCCTACAATCAAAGTCCCAGGATTCTCTTCTCCAAAACATTCACGATGAGGGACTTCTGCTGATTGAAGCCTCAGACTCGGCACTTAAAAAAGACAGCGTGGCTCAGGCCGAATTGCTGGACAAAATTGAATCTCTAAGAAAGAAGGACAAGTCAAAAAAAGAAAAACTTCAGAAACAGTACGATTCCTTGCAACTGGTCATGAAAACCAGAAACGAAAAAATCAAACATCAGGTCGATTCTATTCGCGCAAACACACCCGGCATCCCGGTCTTGTTAAATAAGGATACCCTATTGTACGTGTATTCCAAACTGGGTCCGTTCAGCCCATCCGAGAGGGCTCATTCCATTGAAAGGAAGTTGAAACAGATTGCCGATGGTTTCGATCCGAAAGCCTTGTCCGTTATTCACGGTGAAGAAACCAGCGATCTCTTTTACAATGAAATAATTGTTTTAAGCATTACGGATAGAGATGCCTTTTGGATGGATAAAAAAAGAGATCTGGTGATCCTGGACTATAAGGAATTGATAATAAAAGGCATAGAAAAGTACAACAGCGACACAAGCTGGTTAAAAACCCTTGGACGTGTTGGATTGGTACTACTTGTGTTGCTGATACTGGTATTCATGGTTAGGTACCTGAACAAATTCATGAGCAAGGTTGTTAAATACGTTGGTTTGAAAGGAAAAAAATACCTGAAAGGAATTCATTTTAAAAACTATGAGATTCTTACGTATGAGCGTGAGTTACAAGTCGTTTTTTTTCTTCTTGACGTAATTAAATGGATGCTTATCGTATTCATAGTATATGCCGCATTGCCATTAATTTTCAGTGTTTTTCCGACGACGGAAGGAATTGCCAACCGACTACTTGGGTATATTCTAGATCCGTTAGTATTGATCTTTAAAGCTTTTGTCGGTTATATCCCTGAAATGATAACCATTGCCGTGATCGTTGTGCTGACCAGGTATTTTGTGAAATTCCTAAGGTATCTCAGTTCGGAAATAGAACACGGACATCTAGTTATACCCGGATTTTACCCAGACTGGGCCAAGCCCACATTCAACCTTGTTTCGTTTATTGTACATGTTTTTGCATTCATCGTAATTTTCCCTTACCTGCCCGGAAGCGATTCCCCCATTTTTCAGGGAGTGAGCGTATTTCTCGGATTATTGATATCGCTGGGATCATCGTCTGCAATTAGCAATTTGGTGGCAGGTCTTGTGATAACGTATATGCGTCCTTTCAAGATTGGCGAGCGGGTCAAAATTGGCGACGTGGTTGGTGACGTGATTGAGAAAACCATGCTTGTTACCCGCATCAGAACCATTAAGAACGAAGATGTAACCATCCCGAATGGTGCGGTTCTTAGCGGGCAAACCACCAATTACAGTTCCTCGGCCATGGAATTGGGACTTATTTTAAACACATCCATCACCATAGGATATGACGTTCACTGGAAAAAAGTGCGCGACTGCCTTATAGAAGCTGCCGAACGCACTAATTTGGTAAACAAGGAACCAAAACCATTTGTTCTTCAGACAAGTCTGGATGATTTTTACGTGAGTTATCAAATCAATGCCTATACAAACCGGCCGGATGTGGCTGCCAAAATTTACAGCGAATTGCACTCAAATATTCTCGATGTTTTTCACAACGCTGGTATTGAGATCATGTCGCCTCATTTCAGGGCCGAGCGGGACGGATCCACAGTACAAACAGCGACTGAAAATGACATATAATGCGATTTCATTCTACTTGATTTAAAGCGGCACATAGGCTATCTTAGCTACTACAAATCACGGCCATGAAACACATTATTTATTGGATGTTATTCCAAGTGTGTTTTACCATCGGTAATGCACAGAATGAAAAACTTTTGGGTGATTGGCAAGGCAATACAAACGGACTGACGGTCCTGCTGCAAATTGTCTCGTCTACCGATCTTATATACGATGGAGAAGTCTCCAGTTACTCGGTTGAAGGTAATGTAATCCGGGTTTTGGACGAAGATGGTTACTATTATGATTATCCTTTTGTTTTACAAAACGATCAGTTGTTATTGTCGTTCCCGGATGGGTATGATTACACTTTTAAAAGAGTGAAATCGCTTCCTCAGACCACTCAACCGGTCACTGTTACTGAGGTAAGTAAGTCGACTCAGGCCCTGTACGGTAATTTATGTTCCTTTTCAAGTTCCTCGGGAGGAGGCAGCTCTTATTCGTCTACCCGAAGACTGTATTTTGACGGGAAAGGGCGGTTTTCATACAGCACAGGAAGCAGCTACAGTGGCAACACAGGAAGTTACTACGGAAACAATCCAAATGCACTAAACGGGCGATACGAGGTAACGGGAAAAACCTTAACTCTTTATTACGATAAGGGAGGCTCGGAGACCTTTCAAATAAACATGGTTCAGAATTCCGGTGAAATCACGGAGCTTAAGGCCGGTCAAACGTTCTATGGGAAAGGATTGTGTGATTGAGGACGAGTGAGAGTGTGTTTGAGGATGAGAGTGTGTGCGGAAGAAATCCAATGAAAAGATTTAATTGCCTCTAATCCACGTACTTTTTAAGCCATTCAATGGCTTCGGATTCTTTCGTGAAGTAGGCGGTTGGCCGTGTCGGCTTAAAAAGGATTTTATAAAAATTGGCCGCTATTCTCTGTGCAAGCGAGTTTACCACAAAAGCATCGGCGGCAACGAGCCTGGATCTGTTTTCAGACGCTACATATTCTTTCACTGCCGTATTTGGAATAACAAAGCTATTGGCTGTATACATAATTGGATACGTTTTTTTACCGGCAAGTTCAGACCGGGCTTTCAGTATGTTCTTCGAATGCTGCAATTCAAAGAACATTTCCACCTTGATGTGAATGTGCATAATTCCATCGGACCGAATTTTAATCGATGCCTCGGGGATATTTACCTCTTTCTCAATACGTTCACTTATCGACATTCCATTGGCTAAAGTTACCGGTAACCGGATGGCAAAATTATTAAAAGCATGCTTGCTATTCTTGTAAAAAATTAATTTGACTAAAAATGATATAAAGAATTTTCCCGGATTTGAGAGTTGTATTTGTGCCCAGAACGTTTTAGGAAATATAAGGAGAAAAGGATAAATCAATAACTGACTTTTGTCATGAACCGTTAGAAAACAGAATGCTATATTTCGAACGCAAAACCAAACAAATTTTAGTAAATGAAATCCCTGGTCCACTTAATAATTATTGCAATTTTCGTTCTGATTCAATCAGAAATGAAAGCCGGAAACGGTATTTCAAAATTCAGAGCATTAAACTCCGTATCACTCGAAATTCTTGGATCTACAGGATCTGTTGCAGGCTATTGCTATGATCGGGTAATCACTGAAAACAACAATTCTTTTTGGTCCTTTACCACAGGCCTTGGTTATTTCCCTGCCTTGGATGCTGAATCTCAACCAATAGTTGGTATTCCGGGCATTATTAACTTTGCCACCGGTCTG
>DNDT01000316.1:3365-3666 GCA_003487525.1 Flavobacteriales bacterium | reverse complement strand
TGTAAAACCTCGATAAAATCGTTTATCCCGTCAAAGTCATACGCTGAATTAGCGTTATTGAATCTGTCCGTTGTTAAGGTTGCTCCACCAACAATTCCATTGTTATTATTTACACTTTCGTCCTGGGCGTTTCCGTTAAAAGGCCACCAGGCTATAAGGCTATCGGTTGGAATATTATTTGGAATTTGTGCAAATGAAGCTGCCAAACAACCTAATACCACGATGGCAGTAAGGATAATGCGCTTCATGATATAAAGGTAGTGAATATGCGTAGTTTAACTATGATTTTTGTCGGGTTAAT
>DNDT01000316.1:0-3318 GCA_003487525.1 Flavobacteriales bacterium | reverse complement strand
ATTCTATCCAGTTGAACTACGGGGCCGGGGCAAAAATAGGAAAGAGAATGAATTAATTGGGTGCTTTAACCGGCATTTGAAAAAAAGAAGAACATTCTATTGTTGTGAAGGGTTATTTTGCCGCTTCCCCGCAGGGTTCACCCGCTAATGGTAGGAAAAAAGAATATCCTTTTTTATCTTTGAGTATAAACAATATAAATCTCTGATTATGAAATGTTTATCGGTTTTCGTTAGTTGCTTGTTTTTTGCTGGCTTTGTCCATTCTCAAATAACATTTTCGTCCAAAGATTATCCGCAACCGGGTTTAACCATTCAATATTACGAGGGCCGGTCCGATTCGGTAGACTTAGGGGCGGTCGGAGCCAATAAATTATTTGACTTTTCCAGGGCATTGACAAATCTTGAGGATACGGCTGAGCTCTCTTTTGTAGCCCCCTCGTCAACCCCCTATGCAAGTCAGCATCCAGGGGCGACGGTGGCATTTATTGAGCATACTGAAAAAGATAGTGCCACAAACAAGACTGTGCTCGAAATTTGGCGCTTTGTAGAAGTTTCATCAAATGCCTCTAAGAAAATTGGGGTAACAATTAAGGTTGATACTGCTTACATGTTCAGTCAGGCGGCTCCTACATCTATGGAGGCCTTTCATGGTGCGAATTCCCCGGCCGAGGAATATGTCGGAATGAACTGGACGTTTAATTCCATTAGCTCCACAACTTCGTCATGGCACGTTACGGCAGGNNCTAAAGCACACCGAAATCACGTACAGAGATATTTTTATTGATTCCTGGGGAACATTCAAAAATCCCTGGAGGTCCTTTGACGCGATTCGGTTCAGAATTAGTGAAACCATTTCGTATTCTGATTCAGTGAATGGAAATTTGGACGACATGTGGGTAGACACAAACAATTATTTCGAATACTGGGTGAATGGTCTGGGGCATTATATGGCCCGTGCATATACAAACTCGGATTTTACGAATCTGAAGTATTTCGAAATGGCAAATCAGCGCGGCCCCGTGGGCATTGAACCTGAAGTAAGTACCGTTGAGTTTAACCTCTATCCTGTCCCGGCAAAAGAAATACTCTTTATGGAAGCTTCCTTTGACGGGATAGTTGAATACTCAATTAAAGATGTCCGCGGCCGTATTGTTCGCGGGGGAGAAATGACCCTGGAATCAGGCCGGGCGAATCAAATAACGTTGAACAACATGGATCGAGGCTTTTATTTTCTGGATGTACGCTCAAACGGGGTGATTTTAGGAAGCAAAAAGTTCGTGATCGAATAATTCACGCCTTGCGCAAACGCTCGTAAACAAATACGACCGTTAACAGCATTAAAAGGCTGTACACGCTGTCCTCCACGGGTATGGTCCAGATCCTTACCCCTATTATTTCCCCGGGATTGTAATTTACAGGTGCCGCGGATGTAAATGCTCCTGTCAGCGCCCCGTTAACGACCAGAAAAGGAAGCCAGCTGACGACGTACATTTGTAAAAACCTGCCTGACCAGGATGGCTTTACTGTGGTCAGCAAAAATAACGCAAGGCTTGTAAGCAAAAAGGTGACTGCGGTATAGGTGTGTGAAATGAAAATGATCCCCGAGACAAAAAGGATTAATGAAGCAGTGCCGAAGAAAACCGGTGCCGATTTTTTGAAGTAATCTCTTTTGATAACATGGTTCAGCACTTCATACAAAAAAACACAGCAAAAAGGGATGACGATAAAAAAAGACCACTCTTCGATCGGAAGAAACAAAAGGTC
This sequence comes from Flavobacteriales bacterium, assembly GCA_003487525.1. Taxonomy (GTDB): domain Bacteria; phylum Bacteroidota; class Bacteroidia; order Flavobacteriales_E; family Vicingaceae; genus UBA11591. Next base: position 1,554 of record DNDT01000316.1, on the reverse strand, counting down.
AACGCCTAAGGTGTATTTGGGATTAAACCACCAGATTCCTTTGTAGGTAAAGTAAGCGTCCCACGGAATAAAAATCAACATCATGACGAATGTCCCGGAAAAAAGGGCTTTCCATTTTGAGTGAAAGCGGAGTTTACTCTCAAAGCTATAGGCCAGAGGGCCGATAATCGAAACAACTAATATTCCGAGGTAGAAAAAATTGCTCACCGGAAATCCCAAGTGGTTTTCTTTTGATTCTTAGATTTTTGGCTTCCCTTTTCCTCTTTAAAATAGCGTAAGGGAACAAGTAGCATTCCAAAGCACTCTCCGTCCTCCCTTCCCAGTTTCTTGTGGTGAACCTTATGGGCTTTTCGGATTGCCTTTGTATAAAAATTGGAGCTTCTCCTGAACCATTTTATTCGTTGGTGAATCAGCACATCGTGCACAAGGAAATAAGCGGTTCCATATGCGGCAATCCCAATTCCTATGGCCAGAGGGATAGTAAAAGAATAGAGCGTTCCTGTCAATATCAAAAGGATACTTGGAGTGGCAAAGATGAGAAAGAACGCGTCGTTCTTTTCCAAAATACCTTCGTTGTCTCTCGTGTGGTGATCCCTATGCAGGTTCCATAAAAATCCGTGCATCACGTATTTGTGCGTGAACCAGGCCACAAATTCCATAAAAAAGAAGGTGATAATAAAAAAAAGATATGCCATATTCCTTTTGTCTAAATCCTTGTCCTGTTAAAATTCATTGCCTTTTCCAATTCTGTTTTGTGTTCGGGCAACAGATTTTTACTCATTAATAAATCCGCAATAAACTTCTTTCGCCAGTATCCCGAAATTTTATCCGACTCAACCGCCTTCAGAAACACCTCCATATCCTCCGATACGTTTTTATTGTATCCCAAAAACCAGGGGGCGTTCAATTGGACCAACAATCGTATGTATCTCAATTCGGCGTTTTTTTCATCCAGCAAAATGGCTTCTTCAATCGTCCTGGTGCCCTGGTTGAAATAATCAAGTTTGGCCGTCGGTAAAAAAACGTGTTGTGCCATCATGGTTTGACACATGCCTTTGTACGCGATCGAAACGGCATCTGAACGGTCAAGGTTTCGCGCCAAAACTCCCTTTAATTGCTCTTGGGTGATGTCTTGTTGCCGCAAGAAAATGCGAAGGTCAGACCCGGTAATAATATCCGGATCAGACCCAAGCATCCCCGTACATAACAAAACGACGGCTATTAAATTCATACCAGGTTGAGTTTGATGTCAAAATACGATTTCGCCAAAAGCCCCAGTTTAATATGATCGCTCACCCTAATCCTGGTTTCCATTATTTGATGGGGTTCTGTTCGCTCTATTTTTCGCAGAAGTTGCTTATAGTATTTATACGCCGAATACACCCCGAACCGGCTTGTGTTTGGCAGTTTTACAATTCCTCTGTAAGCGAGTCTGAAGTCGCGTTCTATTTCATCAATAATTTCCTTTTTGGTGTGATGATTAATCTTTTGTACGTCGATGTTTGGAAAATAGCTTCGTTCCAAAAGCTGCATGTCAGTCTTAAAATCCCGCAG
>DNDT01000218.1 GCA_003487525.1 Flavobacteriales bacterium | reverse complement strand
CTATTTCCGTAAGCAGCACCGCCACCGGAATAACCACCGCCACCGCCTGCTGCGTAATAGGTGGTTGAATTTCGATTGGTGCTTCCGCCACCACCAAATCCACCGGGTGCACACGGACCTCCGGAAGACCATGAATTGCAACCTCCGCCGCCACCGTTGATGAATGATTGGGGAGCCGGACTGGGATTTCCTGAACCGCCATTGCCGGTAAACCCTGCTCCTCCGTCCGAGGTTTGATTCACCCAGGTTCCTCCCGCTCCACCGGTTCCTCCATTGCCGAGAGAGTAACCTCCACCCCCGTTTGCACCTGAAGTTGCGGTTACACCATGGGCAGCAGTACCTGATTGTCCTGCACCGCCACCACCTCCGGCTACTACCAAAGGAGTATTACCGGAACTGTTTACCACGAATGATCCACCACCTCCGGACCAGTCATAACGGGAAGTAAGAAGTTCGGTTCCGGTTTGTCCGACAATGATTTTAAGAACGGTACCAAAGGTAAGGTAGAATTCTCCCCTCATTCTTGCACCTTTTCCGCCATTGGCACCTGCTCCCTGAGCTCCGGATGCTTCAATGGTGTAGGTACCTGTTGAAGGAACCGTCCACAACTGAATCCCGTTTGAGACGGTAACTTTGCCACTTAAAGGTGTGCTTGAATATGCGGTATTCACCTGTGACTGGGTGGGCCCTATTCTTCCCGTTGCCCCGGCATTGGTAAATGTCAGAACGGTTTGTGAATAAGAAAATTGACTCACCGCAAATAACATGAGGAAAGTCAATGCCATTGAAGATTGTAGTTTTTTTATCATAGCTGGTACAGTTTAATCCATATATTTTTATCCGGTCAATGCGAACGAAATGTGCATATCAGGTACTTAAAAGTAATTAAAGATTCATTCAAAATCTATGATATTTATTTTAGAGTGATTTTTCAAGTGTAAGCAATTGGCCATGTATCGGTTACGTTCATTCTGAACTCAATTCAGGAATTGCCAATGCAGTGATGATAACGCATTTTTTTTGTGAAAACTGGATCAATTAACTGAAGTGTCTATATTCTTAGCTTTCCAGCCCTAATGCCATTTAACATTTGTCAATCATTGAAATAAACGTAATTTTCAAAAAAACACGATATGAAAGTACTTTCTCTCATCTGTCTGGCAATGATCTCAATGCCAGGTTTTTCACAGGTTCCAAAAAGAATTGTTGTCGAACATTTCACCAACACGAGGTGCAGTGTTTGTTCTCAAACAAATCCAGGGTTTTATACAAACCTGAAGAATCATCCGGATGTCATTCATCTGGCGATTCATCCAAGTGCGCCTTATTCGACATGTCAGCTGCATCTAATGAATCCGGTAGAAAATGATGCGAGAACAAATTACTACAACGCATACGGCGGAACACCGAGGTTTTTTGTTCAGGGCAAACGGGATCCCAATGCCAATACGTCAAATCCTTCGTTGTTCACTCCACATGCGGGCCAATCATCTCCGGCACAACTAACCATTGTACAGGACAAACAACCGGGTAATACCATTGACGTTCTTGTAAGCGTTAAAAAAGTAGCAACCGATAGCCTGGGGTCGTTGAGATTGTTTGTTGCCATTGCGCAAGACAGTCTGCTGTATGCCGCACCGAATGGTGAGCTGCTTCATCAGGATGTTTTCATCGAAGCCCTTTCCAATATCGAGGGTGATGCCTTGAATATGCCGGCTGGCATTGGTGACAGCATTAATTTTGTTTATAACACAACCGTATCCGGGAGCTGGAGCTTTAAGCGGGTTTTTGTGGTGGCCATTCTGCAGGAAGAACTCAGCAAGGATGTGGTCCAGGCCAATGCCAGTCTTTCTGATGCCGACAGTCCTTTGGGAATTGAATCACACAATACTGTCAAACTGTCCGTATATCCGAATCCAACAAACGGAACACTGGTTATCAATTCAGAAAAAGACGGAATTGCCGAACTGTACAATGCCAATGGAGTAAAAGTGGATTCCTATCCGATACGGCGTATGATGAATAACCAGGTAGAAATTGATCAGTCACCGGGCATTTACTTTCTGAACTTTGTTTCCGGTAATTTAAGGTCCTCGGTTAAAATTGCCTTGTATTAGAATTAGGCTAGTTCATCTCAAACTTGATTTGAATGATGGACGTGGATGAAAATCACTTTGACCATTAATTTTGAGTGGGAGTGAGAGTGGGTGAACAGTAATAACTTCAACTTATCCCCTTATCCCCTTATACCCTTATCCCCCAATCCAAATGTAAGTGTGAGCGGATGAACAATAAAAACTCATCTTCGTCATTGAAGGGGACGAGAACGGGCACAGACGAAGACGTATGTAGCGGCGAGGGGTTGGTTGCAACACCTTGGTTGAGAATATAACCAAGCTTCCAAACATTAATTGATAAATGTCAATTTGAAGGTGAGTAGATCAGCATATTATTGCTGAATGTAATAACTAAAAAGATGAAAACTGGAGACAGTGCCATTATTCTATCCTTCATAATGCTATTGATATGTAATTCATCCATTGCACAGAATTCAGAAAACCGTGGTATTAACTTGAGATTCGGAGCCGGATGGGCAGAATGCGTAAACACATCGGGAGTAGTCGGTTGTATTTCCGTTTCAAAGTATTTCAGGAACAAAAAGTACACCATCCGAAACCTGGCCTTTAAATCCTCAATGGAAGGCAATCCGGCAAAGTGCAAGGAATGGGGGCTTCTCGTTGGAAAGGATTTCAATTCATTTTCTTTTTCAGCGGGTTTGAGCTACAGTTGGGGTGAAAAAAGAGGTACAATATACCAATACGCTGAAAGTGGCTACCAGTCCCTTTTAGGAATACCAATTCCCTACTCCACTCCTGACATGTACACCGGTATTCCATTCCACACAGTTGGTATTCCGTTTGAATTGAATTTATCCTTCTTACAAGAAAATACTGTTTATTCTGGTTTCTGTTTATTTGGTAACCTGAATATGGAACAACCATATGTGGGCTTCACATTATACCTTAATTTCAAGATGCTTTCTAAAACAAATAATAAGTAGCCTGAAGATACTGGTCTTTCTGTCCGTTGTCTGTAGTCGATCCATGTGTGCCGGAGACTACGGACAGTGAATAGTAGTTAAGTGTCAGTACCAGAGTGAGTGAACAATTACCCGTTACCCCTTCATATGCACATCAATCTGAGGAAAGGCAATCTTGGTTTAACGAGTCTGAAAAGAGCTAAAGTGAAATTTACGATTAGGGATGCAATTAAATGATTCATGTGTTGTCCATAATACACCTTGTCCATCACTCACTTCATAATACAGATTATTACCATGTTGGTCATGCCGATAGTTTTGTGTGATAAAATCAACTTTCCCATTTACTGTACGTGAAGTCCTTATTAAATTCCCACTTGA
>DNDT01000493.1 GCA_003487525.1 Flavobacteriales bacterium | reverse complement strand
AGACTGCAGTGGAGTCTTAACAATTACCTTGGACTGGGAAATCATCCGGAAGTGAGAAAGGCAGATGCGGATGCAGCTGCTGAATATGGATTGGCTTACCCAATGGGCGCCAGGATGATGTCCGGAAATTCAGATTTTCACGAACAACTTGAGCGTGAATTGGCTGAATTCGAAAATAAAGAATCGTCCATACTATTGAATTATGGATATCAGGGAATGCTTTCGGCCATTGATGTTCTGGTAAACAGAAAGGATGTCATCATCTATGACGCCGAATCGCATGCATGTATCGTTGACGGGGTCAGACTTCATGCCGGAATGAGGTACGTGTACAAGCACAATGACATTGCCGACCTCGAAAAGCAGCTTGAGCGAGGAAAAAAACTTGCCGAAAAAAATGGAGGCGGCATCATGGTAATTACCGAAGGAGTTTTCGGTATGTCCGGTAATCAGGGAAATCTGAAAGACATCGTTGCACTGAAAGAAAAATTCAATTTCAGACTCTTTGTCGATGACGCCCACGGATTCGGTACAATGGGACCAACCGGTGCCGGAACGGGAGAAGCTCAGGGTTGTCAGGATGGAATTGATTTGTACTTTGGTACCTTTGCAAAAGCCATGGCCAGTATCGGAGGTTTTATCGCCGGTGACGAGTCTGTGATAAACTACCTGAGATACAACATCAGGTCTCAGATTTTTGCCAAGTCACTTCCGATGCCGCTTGTAATCGGTGCTCTTAAGAGACTGGAGCTACTCAGAACCCAACCGGAATTACGGGAAAACCTTTGGAAAATAGCAAAAGCGCTTCAAAAAGGTTTAAAAGAGAACGGTTACAATATCGGGACAACCAATACCCAGGTTACACCTGTTTTCATGTCGGGCACCGTGCTTGAAGCAGCCAACATGACCATGGACCTGAGGGAAAACTTCAACATTTTCTGTTCCATTGTTATTTACCCTGTCGTTCCGAAGGATGTCATAATGCTTCGACTGATACCGACTGCGGTACACACCATGGATGATGTGGATTACACCATTAAATGCTTTAACGAAGTTCAAAAAAGACTCAAAGACGGAGCTTACAAATCAACTGAACTGATGTCAAAGGTCAGTGAATAATAAAAAATGAATTGATGGAAAAGCCTGAAGAGTACTCTTCAGGCTTTTTTTATGCCCTTAATCAGTTCTTCAAGCTTATTAAAGGTGGCATCGGAAACATTTACCAGCGGCAGCCTTAAATCGTCACCCGTAATTCCCAATATCTTTAAAGCCGCCTTTATTCCTCCGGGATTGCCATCTGCAAACAGGTAATTTATAAAATCCTGAAGCAGGTAATGATTTTTCCTTGCGGAAACCAGGTCTCCGGAAGCTGCCTGCCTGACCATGTCCGAGAATTCCTTCGGATACGCATTGGCAACAACAGAAATTACACCGTCTGCTCCTGCCGCCACAAGAGGAAGTGTTATCAAGTCATCTCCCGAAAGGACAAAAAAGCCTTTAGGCCTGTTTTTTATAATTTCCATGGACTGACCCACATCTCCCGAAGCTTCTTTTACGGCAATTACCTTCGGACAGTCACTGGCAATTCTGAGCACGGTCCTTGCCAGCACGTTCGACCCTGTTCTGGCCGGAACGTTGTACAGAATAATGGGCCGCGGGCTGACTTCATTCAATGCCTTGTAATGCTGGTAAATCCCTTCCTGTGTGGGTTTATTGTAGTAAGGACTGACAGAGAGTATAGCGGAAATACCTTCCAAATTTGTATTCTTCATGGCATGAATCACTTCTGCGGTGTCGTTCCCTCCAATGCCAAGAACGACAGGGATTCTGCCTTTGTTTACTTCGAGCACCTTGTCGGTTACACTTCTTTTTTCCTCTGCTGTTAGCGTGACAGATTCGCCCGTGGTGCCAAGGACAACAATGTATTCAACCCCATTGGAAACAATGTGTTCGATGAGCCTTTCAAGTGCGTTGTAATCTACCGATTTATCATTTTTAAAGGGTGTTATTATGGCCACCCCGGTGCCGGACAAGTCAAGCGACATTTTTATTGATGTTGGTTAAGTAATGTTTTAGCTGTGTCAACAGGTATTCCACCGTCGGGTTATTCTTTATTTCAATGGTCAAATCACTGTATTTAATTTTATAGTTCACCGCTGCACCCACTTTAAATTTTGCCCTGGAAAGCGCATGAATGTACTTAAGCGTAAAATTATTGCTCAGGCTCAAATCGATCAGGAGATCGAATTCCCGGTCTATATCATGAAGAATTTCAGGATTTTTCGGGATGTAAATTAGGTTTAGATCATCCTGTTCAATTAGCTTAATATCAGCACTATAAGATTTTTCATTTTGCTTCTTTTTTACCGGGTTGAAAAGTATCGTAACATCCTTTCCCATACTCTTTAAGTACGCTACAAATTCGGTTGTGAACATGGCTCCCATATCCTCAGGTTCACCGGCCAAAACGAGTATGCTTTCGCAAATTAACAGGTTTTTAACCTCACGTTTTCTGCTGTGCTTTTTAACTCTCCTTTTCAGCAGAAATTCCCCGACCGTCTTTTTCAATTTTCTCAGCACGCTCTTTCTATCTTAATTCAATATCCGAAATGATATTCTGACCAATGGAACTGTTCAGTTTTTCGACAAATTCCGTTTTGGAAAAACTCAAGGTATGCCTTAAGGAGGCGGAATTCAGCTTCAATATCAACTTTCCGTTTTTAAGTTTGAGGTCCAGGGTATGCTGTGCCACAAGCTTTCCTGCAATTTTTTCCCAGTTATTTCGGATATCCACTTCGCCCAGTCGCTCTTCAAGCTTGTACTTCCTGAAAAAGACCTTGATTAAATCCCCAATAGAGCTTGTGTTGTTATCCATCCCCTTTTCTCCTTATTGCACATTTAACCCATTGGCCTGCATCTGACCAAGGGACACTTCATTGATGCTCCCTTTTGAAACCTTAAAGAATTTACCCTTCATTCCGCTTGATGCGAGCAGGGAATTCAGGTGAACCGGGTTTGTGTCTGTAATAAACAACTGTCCAAAGTTTTTTGATTTCAAAATTTCCAGAAACCGGGCCATGCGCTCTGAATCTAGTTTGTCATATATATCATCGAGCAACATCAGCGGTTTTGATCCTTTTTTTTCGGCAATTAACCTCGCCTGAGCCAATCGAA
>DNDT01000424.1 GCA_003487525.1 Flavobacteriales bacterium | reverse complement strand
ACGGGTCCACCCTGAAAATAAATCAGCCCCCCAATTCCATAATTTTCAATTAAATCTTTCAGTTCATTTTCGTGTTTTTCATCCCTGTTGGAATAAGCCGCAACCATGAAGAGCTGTGCGATTCGTTCATCCTGACTGAGCGTGTTAAAAACAGAGTCCGCCCATGGAGTCGAAATAGTCAAAAACGGTGGATCTACTTCCTGACTTAGATTTTTCTTCTCCTCTCCCGCTTTAAAACTGTACAGGAATACAGATACTATTAATGTAATGTAAAATGGATTTTTTCGTACTGGCATCGGTAGGTAAAATTACATATTTCGATAGCGAATCAGACTCCTAAATCCCTGACTTATAAACAAGAAAGTATTAATGAATTCAAGCAATTAATTGCCCCGTCAGAATTGCTTAAATTTGTGGGAAAAAGCTTTGGAAGCGCCCCGAATACCATCAATCTTTAAAGCCAATCGACCTAAAGAATTCAATTACAAACCCTATTATTACAATGCTGAAAAAGAGGAGCGTGAACTTCGCAATAAGCGTATTCGTTCTGAATTGGACAGGGAAAATGAGGGAGGTGTCGAATTTCGTTCACGTTTAAGGGAACGATGGGAACAGTCGAACCATGCCAGAAAAAAGGCAAATTCGTCTAACCTCAGATTGATTGTGATATTTATACTATTGCTCGGAATTGCTTATTTTATTTTAAGGTAAACCCGACAAAGGGAGTTTCGGTTGAATTTGTAGAACAGAAATGAATATAAAAGTCCTTCCGGATGTAGTTGCGAATCAAATTGCCGCAGGTGAAGTTGTCCAGCGACCGGCTTCAGTGGTCAAGGAATTGCTTGAAAATTCCATTGATTCCGGTTCAAAGAACATCAGTCTGTACATTAAGGATGCCGGCAAGTCTTTGATACAGGTAATAGATGACGGGAGCGGAATGTCTCCCGAGGACGCCGAACTATGTGTCAAACGGCATGCCACATCCAAAATTTCAAAAATTGAAGACATTTTCGGTATCCATACCATGGGCTTTCGCGGTGAAGCGCTCGCTTCCATTTCGGCAGTCTCGCATTTTGAATTAAAAACCAGAAGAAAAGAAGATGAGCTTGGATTTGTTCTGAGCATTGATGGAACCGGACCTAAAAAAAGTAGTCAAAGCATCGGAAAACCGGGAACCTCTGTTTCGGTTAAAAACCTTTTTTACAATGTTCCTGCCAGAAGGAACTTTCTCAAATCCAACAATGTTGAGAGCAGGCACATTATTGAAACGTTTCAACAGATCGCCCTAACACATCCGGAAATTGGCTTCAGCCTGTATAACAACGATAATGAAACCTATGTACTGAAAGGATCCAATTTTAAACAGCGAATTGTCATGCTTTTTGGTAAACGCTTCGATGAGCGATTGGTACCGGTAAAAGAAGAAACAGAAATTGTCACAATAAGCGGATATGTCGGAAAACCTGAATTTGCGAGCAGTAAAAAAGGTGAACAGTATTTCATAGTAAACAATCGATTTATTAAAAGCCCTTACCTGAATCATGCCGTAATGCAGGCATATGATGAATTGCTCTCCAAGGAATCTTTTCCGCAGTATTTCATACAGCTTAGTGTTGACCCATCTCAAATTGATGTCAATATTCATCCCACCAAAACCGAAATCAAGTTTCTTGAAGAGCGTTCTATTTATGCCATACTTCGAACCATTATTCGCCAGTCCCTGGGGAAATACAACATCGCTCCCAGCCTTGATTTCAACAGAGAAAGTGTTTTTGATCAATCATTTGACAAAGAAAAAAGCATTAAAATTCCGACAATCAAAGTAGACACAACCTATAATCCATTCAACACACCAACCAAAAATGTCTCTCCATTTGAACAAAAGCAGAACTATGAAGCGCTTTCAAAGATGTACCAGTCAATACCGGATGTGGATGAAAACGAAGATGTGGCGGAGAAAACCATTAAACCTTCCAAAATAAATCTCCCCGAAGAAAACAAGGCAGAAAGAGCCAGGATCATTCAATTGCACAATAAATTCATTTTGACCCACATCCGAAGCGGTTTTATGGTAATTGATCAACACCGTGCGCATATCCGGGTTTTGTTTGAAGACTATTTGAACCGATCAAAGAATGCAACCGGCAGCCAGCAATTGCTGTTCCCCGTGTCGATTGACGTTTCAGTTTCCGATATGGATCTCGTTTCTCAATTGTCAAGTGAAATAGAGAGCCTTGGCTTTTCCATAAACATGTTGGGAAAAGATAGTATTGCAATTAACGGTGTTCCGCCCGGGTGTGCAGAATCTGATGCGGGCAAGGTTTTTCTAGAAATGATTGAAGCGTTTAAATCGGACATTGATTTTATCAAAAACCAAACACAGGAGAAACTCGCAATGGCTCTGGCGAAAAAAATGGCTATTAAACCGGGTATAAAGTTAAATGAGAAAGAACTGGAAAATCTTGTTGACAAGCTATTTGCGTGTGAAATGCCCTACCATTTGCCAAATAGCAAACCGATTATAATTACCATCCCACTGGACGAACTGAATAAAAGATTTAATTATTGATTTATGTTTAACAATATCCCACTGGTTGTAAAAAACCTTCTCATCATTAATGTCTTAATGTTGGTGGCAACCGAGGTGGCAGCCGGGTTTGGCATGGATCTTCATCAACTCTTCGGACTTCATCATTGGTCTTCGGATCTTTTTGAAGTACATCAATTTGTCACTTACATGTTCATGCACGGAAGCATTGCNNTGGGGACCAAAACGCTTCCTGATCTATTATATGTTCACCGGGATTGGCGCCGGAATTTTGCAAATGATCGTTGTTACATTCGGTATAAACGGATTGGAAAATGCGATAAATAACGTTGTCACTTCTAGCTCACCGGATGCATTTGCCGTATTTATCGATGATTACGTGCCCTCCCAGTTTATGGTTCCTTTTCAACAATCACTGGCCATTTGGATCAGCGACCCAACTTCTCCCGCATTCAAGGCTTCGGCTATCGATCTGGCCAATCAATTGCTCACACTTCGAAGAGACATCGGAACCGTAGGTGCCTCAGGTTCCGTATTCGGAATATTGCTTGCTTTCGGAATGTTGTTTCCCAATACGGAGTTGTTCCTGCTTTTTCCGCCTATCCCAATCAAGGCAAAATATTTTGTAATCGGCTACGGTGCCATTGAATTATACATGGGATTTGCAAACAATCCTTCTGACAATGTGGCGCATTTCGCGCATTTGGGCGGAATGTTGTTTGGATTTATTTTAATCAAGTACTGGAAGAACAACACAAATTATTTTTATTGATGAGCGGAATATTTGAAGAAATAAAACAGAGCTTTAAACAGGGACGGAGCTTGACGAAGTTGATCTATATCAACCTTGCCGTCTTTGTTTTGGTGAGTATAATTCCAAGCATATCTTCATTGTTCGTAAGGCCCGGATTTGAAATATATCCCTGGTTTTCCTTGCCGGCNNATGCACATTTTAATGAATATTTTATGGCTTTATTTTCTGGGTCAGATTTTCCAGGATTTGCTTGGAGAAAAACGACTGGTAAGTACATACATTCTGGGTGGATTGAGTGGAGCTGTATTATACATACTGGCATATAACATCTTTCCGGTATTCAGCGATGTGCTGCCGGTTGCCAGTGCAATGGGCGCTTCTGCATCGGTAATGGCCATTATTATTGCCATCGCCACGAAGGTGCCTAATTACGTTATCAGGTTAATTTTTATCGGAGATGTAAAGCTCAAATACATTGCACTTGTTTTCATTGTACTGGACTTGATTTCCCTGGGTGGTGGCAATGCCGGAGGGCATATGGCTCATCTGGGTGGCGCCATCTTTGGTTTCACGTATATCAAACGACTGGATTCGGGAATAGATGCCAGTGTGGGATTCTACAGGTGGGTTAGCGCTTTTTCAAGTTTTTTTAAAAGTCAGAAAGGCAAAAAGGTTCGAATGGTGTACAAGAACAAGTCCAATCCAAGGACAAGTACCTCCGGAAGTTGGCACAATCAGGAAACCGTGGATGGGATTTTGGATAAAATTTCAAAATCTGGCTACGATAGTTTAAGCAAGGAAGAAAAGGACATCCTGTTCAGAGCAAGTCAAAACAATTAACCGAATGAATCTGCAGTTTCTTTTCACATTCGTTTTTCTTGTCGCAATAATCGACCTCTATTATTATCGTTCCCTTCGCATCGCCATCAAGGGTAAAGAGCGAATCAAGCTTGTTCCGAACTGGGTGAGATATACTTACTGGGGATTTTCCGCCTTCACATTGGTATTCCTGTTATTTGCCATGAGTTTTTACGTGGCGAAAGTACCGCCTCCGCCCTTTGCCAGAACTTACGTGACCGGATTTATCTTCATTGTAATCCTTTCGAAAATTACGGGTGTTCTTTTTTTTGTGATAGACGATCTAAAAAACATCATTCATTGGACGAGCAGGTCATTGTCAGCGGCAATAAGCAAAAAAGAGAACAATTCACCTAAAATGAGTCGAGGTGCATTTCTAAAGCAAAGCGGTTTGGTGGCTTCTGCTCTTCCATTTGTCACGATGATGTACGGTGTGGTTAAATCGGCTTTTGATTACAACCTGATTCGGGTTAAGCTCAAAGCTCCCAATTTACCTGAGGCATTTCATGGATTTAAAATGGTTCAGGTGTCCGATATCCATTCAGGAAGTTTTATTTCAACAAGTCCGTTGCGCGATGCCGTAAAAATGATAAACGAACAAAATCCTGACGTGGTATTTTTCACCGGTGATCTGGTCAATGAAGTGGCCGGTGAGGCTGTTCCGTACATCGATGAACTTAAGCAGATTCATGCAAAGCACGGTGTATTTTCAATTCTGGGAAATCACGACTATGGTGACTATTTTTATCAAAAGGGCGACCTGGCAGGACGCGCCAACAATAAAGCGCAAATGATTGACATCCATCATAAAATGGGTTGGGATGTCCTGTTAAACGAGAACAGGGTATTGGAAATAAACAGTCAGAAGATTAATATCATGGGTGTTGAGAATTGGGGACTGGGTGGACGTTTTCAAAAATACGGTGACGTGACCGAAGCCAGAAAAACAGCAATTGATACAGATTTCAAAATCCTTCTTTCGCACGATCCATCTCATTGGAATGCCGTCGTTCGCAAAGAGCACAGCGATATTGATTTAACCCTGTCGGGGCATACGCATGGTTTCCAGATGGGTGTCGAAATTCCGGGATACATTAAATGGAGTCCATCGCAATACTTGTTCGAAGAGTGGGCCGGCCTGTATCAAAAAGATGCACAATGGATTTATGTAAACCGCGGATTGGGATTTATTGGATACCCCGGCAGACTGGGTATTCTGCCTGAAATTACCGTTATCGAACTCGAAAAAACTCAGGCCTGATTTCCGGGGTTCTTTTTGCTTTTAAAGATGTAGTTGAAACCTGAGTTGGACTCGTCTTTTTTCTTCCAGAAGTCCATGTTTTCCAGAATAGCTTCTTCTTCTTCATTCCATTGATGTCGTTCTTTCTGCTTTCCAATTTTTCGATAATAAATAGCCAGTGCACTTCCCGCTACAAATCCCCAAAAATGAGATTCCCAACTTATTTTATAATCAATCGGCAGCAGTCCCCAGACAAGGCTACCATATAAAAAGGCTACCAGGAATGAAATAGATATCAGTTGAGTATGTTTTCGTATAAATCCCGATAAAAGGAGAAATGAGAAAAGCCCGTACACCAATCCGCTTGAACCAATATGAACCGCATCACGTGCCGATATCCAGGTCCAGAATCCTCCCATAATCACTACCCAAATGATAATTTTCCATGCTACTTCCTTGTAGAAATAAAAAAGGGCCCATCCCAAAATGAGCATAGGGACCGAATTGTTAAATAAATGCTTCCAGTCACCATGCAGGAATATGGTGGACGCGATTCCCTGCAGTCCATAAAGCTCTCTGGGATAAAGCCCATAAGAGGCAAATGACAACTCGCTCAAATGCTCAATGACCTTCACCAACCACATAATTGCCACCAAAAGAACAGGAAAACGGAAAG
>DNDT01000429.1 GCA_003487525.1 Flavobacteriales bacterium | reverse complement strand
GATATTATCCGTACTTCTGTTCTTCGGTTTAAACTACGACCGTTTTCGGTATTATTATCGGCAATTGGGTGTCCTTCTCCGTAGCCCACCGGCTTAATGCGACTTTCTTCTATTCCTTTATTGACCAGATAAGTTTTAACTGCCTCGGAACGCGCCTGTGAGAGTTTTAAATTTGCATCTGGCTCGCCTACGTTGTCTGTATGTCCGGCTATTTCGATAATCGCGGACTTTTTTCTCATTAAATATTCATACAGTTCATCCAGTTCCGCGTAAGAATCACTTTTCAAAATTGATTTTCCCGTTTCAAAGTATACACGATCCAGTGTATACTCCTTCGCCGGGTCTATCTCTACCGTAACTTCATAAATGCCATAATGTGTTCCCTTTTCAAGACTTGGCAATATCAGTTTCGAATAGTCCGTTGTCGTTACAATTCCCCTTACCATAATAATATAATTATCAGGACCAAAGAGTTGCAATTCCAATCGGCCGTTCTCGTCACTTTTTCCTTTGTATATTTTTTTGGTAACCACCGATTTGAACCAAATTTCCTCTCCCTCTAGCTCAGTTCCACTGAAATTGGTTACCAAGACCTTGATTTGAGCAGGCTTATTTTGCGCCATGGACATGCTCATTAAAAACAACAGTGGGATACAGCAAAGTGTTTTTGAGATTTTCATGAAAACCAATTATCTAATCAATAACGTCAGCACCAGTGTTGCAATTGCGGGCAATGCCTGAACGAAAAAGATTTTTTTATCAGCGGTCAATGCGCCATATAAACCTGCAGTTGCGACACAGGAAAGAAAGAAAACGGCAACATTTATTTTCCATGCGGGATCGGAAATAACCAATGACCAGAACAGACCTACTGCCAGAAATCCGTTGTATAATCCTTGATTCGAGGCAAGTGTACCTGTCTGATTGAAAAACTCGGCCGGATACTTTTTAAAAATTTTTCTACCCGTGGTTTTCCATGAAAACATTTCAAACCACAATATATACATGTGGAGAAATGCAATAATCCCAATTAAAATATGCCATAGTAGTTTCATGAAAACTAAGGTAGTAAAATTAGAGGGCTTAATTACCTGAATGAAAAGCGGCCTGCTTGAATTGCAGACCGCTTTTTAAAAACCTACTTAAAATGAAACTTATTCCAAAACCGAAATATTCTTTTCCTTACATATCTTTTTCAATTCATCCGGCCAAATTGAGACGGTAACTTCTCCCAAATGTGCCGTTCTTAACAAATACATGTAAGTTCTCGACTGACCTATTCCACCACCAATACTCAATGGAATCTGATCATTCAGTATGGCCTTGTGGTACGGCATATCAAGGAAATCCAGCTGATTTGTTATTTCAAGCTGGGCTTTCATCGAGTCTTTTGTAACCCTGATGCCCATTGAGGTCAATTCATGACGTCTTTTTGTGACGGGATTCCATACCAGTATATCACCATTGAGGCCATGCATTAATTCGCCATTTTTTTCGATGGTAGGTGTAATCCAGTCGTCGTAGTCCGCAGCTCTCATTTCATGAGGATAACCATCTTTCAATATCCAGCCAATGCCAATAATGAATACGGCGGGGTAATCTTTTATCAACTGTGTTTCTCTTTCTTTCCTCGGAAGGTTTGGATACATTGCCAAAACTTCTTCCGCGTGGAAAAAGGTTAATTCTTCAGGAAAATCGGGATATCGTGGATCATCCAATTCAGGAAATTCTTGCTTCACCATTCTGCCGGCATCTCTGATAACTTTCCAAATTTTTCTTACGGTATCTTTCAAATAATCCAGGTTCCTGTCTTCCGGCCTGATTCTCTTTTCCCAGTCCCACTGGTCTACATATGACGAATGATCGTGATCCAAAAAGTAGTCTTTTCGAACCGCTCTCATATCCGTGTTTATACCTTGTCCCACTTCGCATTCGAACTGGGCCAGGGCCATTCTTTTCCATTTTGTTGCAGCTTGTACCACCTGAGCTTCAATTCTTTTAGGTAGTCCAAGACCTGCAGGAAAATCAATCGGGGTTCTTGATCCGTCACGGTCCAAATAGTCGTTTACGCCACTGTCTTTACTTACAATCAGAGGAACTTGCACCATTTGAAGATTCAATGCTTCGGCCATGCCTTTTTCGATAAACTCTTTAACCATGTAAAGAGCTTTCATCCTCCTCAACGGAGGAAGTAATGGTTCGTATTTTTCCGGAAGGATTTTACTTACCGCTTCATAAGTACTAATTCCCGGACCTGCTAAGTCTAATTTTTTGTCGTACATGAGCTAAATTTTTTAGTTGCCGTAATGTCAATATTATAGGTAAGATATGAAATGACCGGCCTTGCATATAAATCTGATATAACTCATGATTACACAAGCTTGTGAATGTTGGTGGCACTATTGTACAAGATGAATCTTGTTAATTATTGTTAAGTCAAAACGCCATCGTTTTGTAAAAACGCATTTATGATTAATTTGGACGCGTACTTAAACTGAATGAAAATGAAAAAATCTATATTAACGTTTGCTTTGATGACCATCTTTGGAGCATTTATGCTTACATCTTATGCTGCGTCAAGTGTGGTAACCACTTCTTCCGAAATTTGTGAAGGAGGACACAAATGCACCGACAAGTGTAAGAAAGATAAAGACGGAAAATGTCTTGAAGCGAAATCTGAAGCCAATAAAGATGGCAAAGCAGGTTGTTGCAAAAAAGACAAGAAAAAAGCTTGTTGTGCAAAAAAATCGGATTCTGATTCAAAAGAAAAAGAAGACACAACCGATAAATCTGAGTAAAGCTTGATAAAGACAAAGAACCGAACGCGGTTCTTTGTCTATTATTTCCCAACCACTTCGAACTAGATTTTATTACCGGGAGGTCTGATTATCGATCGGAATGACATGAACCTTCCCGCTACTTCAAATAAATGACGAGAAATACGTTCCCTAATAATCTCGTTTAAAGGCAATTCTTAACATAGTTTACGTGTTCAATTAAATCAAGGATTACCAACAACTTGATAATTTGGACTAAAATTCTATCTTGGTGTACAATTTTTAATCTATGTCACTCTTTAAAAAGGCCGATAAGACCATTTCCGTTTTTTTGGTAGATGACGATGCGTTGTCTATAGAAGTACTGAAAGATTATCTGAAAAAAAAATTTACCGAATCCGTCGAACTATCTTCTTTTGAAACGGGTGAAGATTGCCTGTCGGCAATAAAAAATAAAAATCCTCATGTTGTGTTTTTGGATTATAACTTAAATTCAAAAGGGGCGGGGAAGAGCAATGGATTGAGAATTCTCAGTGAAATAAGAGAAATCGATCCGGAAATAGAAGTTGTAATGCTTTCGGGATAGCAAAATATTGATGTTGCGGG
>DNDT01000174.1 GCA_003487525.1 Flavobacteriales bacterium | reverse complement strand
TCCTTAACGACAACAACGGATACGGAACCTTAAATCCGGTAAAAGATTTTTTCAGTTGCAACCAATATGCCAATTCCCCGGGCCCTCCCACATAGGCGATATTCGGCAGGATTACTTCCTGGTATACAGGTCTCAAAATGACGTTGGGACTGAATCTGGATGGAAAATCGACCATCTCTTTTACAAGATCTGACTGATTCCATTTAACCTCCCCTCCCTCGGTAAAATATTCGCCGTCCCTGACATCAATTCTCAAACGACTATTCGGTCTCAGATAAAAGAGGTTGACCACTCTGGGATTAACCTGAATCTTGTACTTTTTTGATAGCGAACTGTTTGTTTCCTGAACTGCGTTAAAGGTTTCGTTTCCCTCTATTTCCTTTTTCAGATATGGAATAAATAGCTGTTTTAATTTGGCACTGTTTCCGTCGACAATGACAAGCCCCTTTTCTCCGAACAAATGATGTACCAAAATTCTTGTGGCCGCCGAAAGTGAATTTCCGGACCGATACGCCTTTGAAAACAACTCTTTTAAACTCAGGGCATTTTCTGAATCCCCTAAAATCTCCGTCATGTTTTTCAATACATCCGAAATCGTATCACAGGAATAATCGCCGACCATTCCACCCTGATAATCCTTCCACTCCAGCGTTTGATTAAACAAGTGAACGTGGTTGATTTCTTCAAAATCGTGGTCTTCCGATGCCATCCAGAATACAGGTACAACCTTACTGCCTTTCAACTCTCTATTCAAATCGTCGGCCATCCGGATTACCTGAAGAATCTTTATGGGGAAGTACAGAGGTCCCGTGAAAAGACAAAGCTGATGACCCGTGGTTACGGAATAGGTATTTTCATCTTCCAGCAGACTTATTTGCGACGCGAGCTTTTTCTCCTTCGAAAGATCTATTCCACTCTCCTGATACTGACTGCGGATTACATTGCAAAGGGACGTTCTGTCGACCGGAAAACCTTTTCTGTCAGATATGGCCTCTTCAACGGATTTGATAGAATACAGGGATGGTCCGTACGATTCAATTTCAGGACGCTGACTTAGAAAATCTCCTACGATCTCATTAAAGGCTGAATATTCGGAAATATCTATTCTCGTTGACTTCATAAAACAATAAAGGCCGCCAAATGGCAGCCCTCATTAAGATGTTAAATTCCTCTACCGTATAATAATCCTTTGAGTAGACTGAACATTATTGACTTCAATGGTCATCATATAGGCTCCTGAATTCAAATCGGAAACATCTACATCGATAACATTTGACGAATTGTTCGATATTGTCCGACTTGAAACCAACGTGCCCAATGTGTTGTAAAAATCTACATGCACATCACCCGGTTCAACCCTGTACAACTGAAGTTGAATAATATTGTCAGCCGGGTTAGGAGAAACGGTAAAAGACAATTCATTCACTTCGTCTATTCCAACGGGATGCACGGTAAAGGACCAGATGTCGGACCATGCCGAAGCATCTTTGGCATGGTAGGAACGAACTCTCCAATAATGCTTAACCCACTCGGTTAATGATAAGGTATGAATGTTACTTGTATCGCTATTGGTAATATGAATATCGGGATCGGAGAAAGTGCTGTCCGTATCAATCTGCAGTTCGTAATTTTCAGATCCGGCAATTTTTACCCAGGATAATTTAGTCTTGTTTGGAACATTTACGCTGCCATCAAGCGGTGCTGTAAGGGTCACTTTTGAAATCGTACTGAAACTTCGGGCACCGGACCAGGCTGATTTTCCTGTATTATTTGCGGCCTGAACCCTCCAATAGTATTGATCCTGATATTGTAACCTGGCCGTGAACCAGGAAATCGGATCACTGGCTTTAAAGTCTCCATCCAACACAGTGGCCTCCTGAAATTCAAGGGAATTCTGATCAAAAGCAGGACTGTCATCTATTTGAAACTTGTATGAAGTGACTCCGGGTGTATGCGTACATTTCAGCTCTGTCTTTGGATGTTGCTTGGTTGCACTGGTATCGGGACTAAGCAATGCAATATCATTTCTGGTGGTAAAAGTGGCTGTTGCGGACTTAGATGAAATATCCGATCCATGTTCTGCCCAAACCCTGAAATAATACGCCTGATTAAATTTTAATTGATCCATGATAAGCGAATTGCCCGGATGCGCCACTGATCCTGACGTTGCGTTTAAAAAGGACGCATTATCCGCAAATTCGTAATGGTATGTACTTACTCCTGAAATCGTATCCCAGGAGATGCTGACCTTTGGATTTCTATTGGCACCTGTTGGAGAAAGACTGGTGAATTCGTTGTTAAATGTCTTAAAGCTATGAGTTGCAGACCAGGCAGAATAAGTGGATCCGGAACCCTTGGCCCTTACGCGCCAATAATACCTTGTGTTAAAGTCGAGTTGTTTGGTCTGAGCGGCCGTACCATTTACCGGAAAACTGGTAATAGGATTCCCAAACATGGCATCTTTGTCCACTTGAACCTCGTAACCAAAAACCAATCCACCGATCGAAGCTCCCCAAATCAGTTTTGTATTGACTCTGACAACAACGGCTGAATCGGCAGGAGAACTTAACACGGGTGCCTGTAGTTGCGCATTTGAATAAAACGCAATGGCAAACAGGCTAATAAACAGTATACTCTTTCTCATGAATCTCAAATTGTATTTACAATGGGACTAAAATAATCAAAAATAGCGATCACGAGGATTATTCAGCGATGCCAAAAAGACTTTTAATAAATTCCGCCTGATTAAAAAGCTGGAGGTCATCCATGCCCTCGCCTATTCCAATGTATTTAACGGGAATCTTGAACTGATCCGAAATTCCAATAACCACACCGCCTTTGGCCGTTCCATCCAATTTGGTCAATGCGAGTGTATTCACTTCGGTTGTCTGGATAAACTGGCGCGCCTGTTCTATGGCATTTTGGCCGGTCGAAGCATCAAGAACGAGTAATATTTCATGCGGGGCGTCATGGACCACTTTTTGCATCACACGTTTAATTTTTGAAAGCTCATTCATCAGGTTCGTTTTGTTGTGAAGTCTGCCGGCTGTATCAATAATGACTACATCCGCATTTTTGGCCTTTCCCGACGAAACTGCATCAAATGCGACCGAAGCAGGGTCCGCATTCATTCCCTGGGTAACTACCTGTACATCTACACGTTCACCCCAGATTTTTAATTGATCAACGGCCGCGGCCCTGAATGTGTCGGCTGCGCCAAGAATAACCTTTTTACCTGCTTTTTTATAGGCATATGCGAGTTTTCCAATTGTTGTTGTCTTTCCGACCCCATTGACACCGACAACCATCACCACATATGGACTGGGCGCGTCTTTCAGGTCAAAATCATACAGGTTTCCACCTGCTTTGTTCTCTGCCAGTATCTTTTCGGCCGACTTAACAATGAGTCGGTTGAGTTCTTCGGAATCAACAAAGCGCTCCTCTTTGGCAAACTGTTCAAGGTTTTCAATAATTTTTATGGTGGTTTCAACTCCGACATCCGATTCAATTAAAATCTCCTCGATGTCATCNNTCATCCAGCATCGTCTGGTCCACTTTGGATTTGCCAACGATGCTCCTTCCAATACGCGAAAGGATTGACTTTTTGGATTGATCAAGCCCTTTGTTTAGCTCTTCTTTCTTCTTTTTATTGAATATTCCGAACATATTCTTGGACTGGAAAAAAAAAAGCTCCTTTCAAATGAAAGAAGCTCAACTTTCTTTAACTGAGATGGTTTACTTGGAAAAGTATTCGTTTACTTTCTCATTCAGAACCATTTCTTCTTTAAACGTGTAAGCTCCTGTTTTCTCGGATTTTACAATTTTAATAACCTTGGTCAAGGTTTTACCTGATCCCTTCTGAAGGGTTGCAACCGTTTTCTTAGCCATTTCTTACTTATTTAATCTCCCTGTGAATCGTCATCTTTTTCAAGACGGGATTGTATTTTTTTAACTCCAGTCGATCCGGAGTGTTTTTTCTGTTTTTGGTTGAAATATATCTCGATGTACCAGGCTGACCACTTTCTTTGTGCTCGGTGCATTCCAATATCACTTGAACCCTATTTCCCTTTTTTGCCATCGTTCTTTTTTATGGAGGCGCAAATTTACTAAAATATTATTTTAAAATACTGAATTGATGAATTATTGAGTTTTCATTAATAATTCAATCTCTTCTATCTCGACCGGCACACAATCGGAT
>DNDT01000261.1 GCA_003487525.1 Flavobacteriales bacterium | reverse complement strand
GTGTATGTTCCCAATGCCAGGATAAAGGCACACCCCAATACCAGAGAGATAACACCGCCGATGATTCTTTTTTTCAGGACGGGCAATTCCAGTCTGGTATCAATTTGATGCGTGAGAAGAATGGAAAAGATAATGAGGACCACTATTCCTCCGGCATAGACCGTAAGCTGAACCGCTGCAAGAAAATTGAAATTCATCATGAAGTAAATTCCGGCAGTGGAGCAGAGAACAAACAATAAATAAATGGCGGCCCGTAATATGTTTTTGGTACTGATAGTGAGAAAAGAAGAGATCACTATCACCGCTGCCAGTATGTAAAATATAATCGTTTCCATAGTTATTCTTCTACTCCTTTCATCAATTTAGATCCCGGTTTGTTCAGGACCTTTGTCAATTCACTTCGGTCAAAAACGGCATGCTCAAATTCCTGACTCATTTTAATGGCACCGGTCGGGCAGGCCGGAATACACAGACCGCACATGGTGCACATTTGCAAATGATAGACAAACTTGTCGATCAGTTTTTTCTTTTTACCCTCTTCGTTTTCTTTTCGGTCCCAGATGATTTCAATGGTACCGTTGGGGCATGCAATTTCACAGGCAGAACAACCCGTGCAGCGATGTTCGTTGTTTTCATCATGAATCATGACCACCTCGCCTCTGAAGCGATCGAACATTTTAAGGGTTTCCCTGTTTTCCGGATATTGTTGCGTAATGATTTCTTTTCGGGCATTGAAAAAATAATATCCCGTAATCTTCATACCTCCGAGCAAGGNNGGCAGCAGCACCTTCCAGCCCAGGCGCATGACCTGGTCGTAGCGGAAGCGCGGGAAGGTCCAGCGGAACCACATCATTAGGAAAATGATAAAGGTAGCCTTACCCACAAACCAGATGGCCGATGGAATCAAATCCATAATCGCGTTGAATCCTTCGAGACCCGCGATATGAAATGGCATCCATCCACCCAGAAAGAGGGTCGAACCCACCGCAGCTATAATGAACATATTTAAAAATTCGGCCAGAAAGAAAAAGGCAAATTTTATTCCGGAATATTCCGTATGGAAACCGGCAGTAAGCTCGGACTCAGCCTCGGGAAGATCAAAAGGACCTCTGTTTGTTTCGGCTGTTCCCGCAATCAGGAAAATAATGAACGCAATGACCGCTGGTATGTGACCCCTGAAGATCCACCATCCGGCTTCCTGACTGGAAATAATTTCTGACATCTGCAAACTTTCGGTCAATATAACCATGGTCAGAATGGACAGGCCAACGGAAAGTTCATAACTGACGACCTGAGCCCCGCTTCTGAGTGCGGCGATAAGACTGTATTTGTTGTTGCTTGACCAACCGGCGAGCAGAATGCTAATCACACCGATGGATGAAGCAGCCGTGATAAAAAATATACCGATGTCAATATCAAATATATGCAAGCCCTTTGCATAGGGTATTACACCCATCGACATGATGGCGGCCAGCATGACGATGAAGGGCGCAATATTAAATAGCAGCTTGTCCGCACTGGAAGTTCTGAGGTTTTCCTTTAAGATAAGCTTTGTAATATCCGCAACGGTTTGAAGGGATCCCCACGGGCCGACCCTGAGCGGACCGAGTCGCTGTTGAAAATAAGCGGCTACTTTTCGTTCTGCCAGCACAAGCGACAGACCAAGGAAAGCAATTCCCAGGATCATCAGGACAATGATGATGGTCGCCTCAACCAGATACGTCATAACGGGATTTAACACCGAAGAAAGAGCGTGATGTATGGCGTTGTTTACTACGGTAAAATCAAATATGGTGAAGATCTCTTTCATCGGTCGATATCTGGAATTACAAGATCAATACTTGACATTGAGGCCACGAGGTCACCAATCATCACATCCTTTGACATATGATCGAGGGCTGATAAATTCGAAAAACCGGGTGATCTGAACTTAAAGCGGTATGGATTTTTCTTGTTGTCACTGACACAATAAACTCCCAGTTCACCACGTGCAGTTTCAACACTTTCATAATATTCACCAGGGGGCAATTTAATTACGGCCTTGGTGGGGACCTGAATGTCACCTTCGGGAATGTTGTCTATCAGTTGTTCAATAATGGACATGGATTCCCACATTTCCTGAATCCTCATTTTGTATCGGGTATAGCAATCTCCGACATCGCTGAGCGCTTCGTTAAATGTCACTTTATCGTATGCACCGTATGGCTTGATTTTTCTGATATCGCAGGCAAAACCCGACGCCCTGGCCGAAGGGCCTGTCACTCCATAACTGATGGCATCTTCTTTTGAGAGATAACCAACACCCATGGTGCGGTTTAGAAATATCTTGTTCTTTGACAGCAATTCGTCGTATTCGGGAAGCTTTTGTCTGAAATGAACGATAAACTCCTTTACTTTTTTCTGGAAGTTTGACGGGATATCAAACATCAGACCACCGGGAATATTGTAATTCATGGTAAGCCTGGCTCCGCACATTTCCTCAAATATGTCAATGATCATTTCCCGGTCACGGAAAGCGTACATAAAGGTGGTTATGGCTCCCAGGTCCATTCCCATAACTCCCCACCAAAGCTGGTGAGAAGACAGTCTGGTCAGTTCGTCAATGATTGTACGGATGTATTTCACCCGATCCGGCACTTCGATTTCAAGTGCATTTTCCACCAACATGCAAACAGCCTCGTTGTTGATGTGACAGGACAAATAATCCATTCTGTCCGTGAGATGAACAATCTGCTGAT
>DNDT01000172.1 GCA_003487525.1 Flavobacteriales bacterium | reverse complement strand
TATTTTGCTCGCCCTGATGCCAACTTCCTTAACGATCCCTTCGGTTTCACCCGCCGTAATCACATCGTCGATGTGAATGGGTCGCTCAAAAACCAAAATCAGTCCCGAAACAAAATTGTTCACCACATTTTGAAGGCCAAAACCAATACCGACTCCGAGGGCACCGGCCAGAAATCCCAGTTTATCGAGATTGATGCCCGCGGCTGCAACAGCCATAAAAAACCCGAGAACCAGAATGGAATACCTGACCACCACGCCAATGGCCATTGGAACTCCCTTCTTCATGTTGAATCTCGGCAAAAGCTCTGTTTCAAGCAAGTGTCTGCTGACGTTGGCTATTACCGTAAATACGATCAGAATGAGGATAAAATCAACCAGGGTGCCAATGGTCAGACTGGCATCCCCGAACTCCCATCCGTATTCCATGGCCTCGTTCCACCACAACATAAAACTTACGTCAAGCCTCATCTGATTTAACAATACCTTGAAAAAAGTATATACTGCCCACACGCCCAAAATCAATTTCGACCAGCGCATAAGCAGTTCCGATTTATCCCGGACGGTATGAATTTTCTTTCCGAATTCACTGGCAACGACCAACTCAACGAATCCCTGAACAAACATCACCACCGAATACAATACGACGCCTACGGTCGAGCATTTTATCAACACCGAAATGATCATTCGTGAAAACTGCACACTGCCCTGTATGTTTTGATAGATGGCAAAAAGGAAGAGCAGGGGAATCAAGGGGAACAATTTCACCAGAAGCCAGTTTTTAGTGCGTTCCTGAGGAATAAAACCGGATTTTGGAATAGACAGGTAAACAGATATGATCAGACCCGTCACCGATTCAAGCATCATCAGATTTCGCTGCAATACCGCATGACCGGAAATAAAATACTGAATCTGTTCCATGAAAAACAACACACCCACCGTCAATAAAGCGAGTCTGAAGACAGACCTGTACAATCCCGAAAGCAGTGCCACGATCGGAATGGTAGTCAGCAACATCAGTTGTTCATTCAGGATCACCGGCCTGTTTTGATAAATCCAAAAACTCAGAAACAAGCCAAAAATCAGTGCAGAAACATACGGATAACGCACGAAATGATTAAAAAACTGAAAGGTCCTGATGCCCGACAAGTCCACTTTGGAGCACTCGCTTTTCAGGACAAAAAACAGAAGGACCAAAAGAAGGTACAGGAGCCCGTGAATCCAAATCATCCGGGAGTTGTCTTCAATAAATTTTTGATTGTTCAACTGGGTTTTGTTCCACACCAAAACCATCTCTCCTCCCACTCCCAGGGTATCAGTACTGTCTGCATGCATGTGAAAATAAGGCGGGCTGTCCCGGCTGAAAATATTGTCTCTCATTTCATTTTCCACCTCGGCCAACAGATCGAACACATCGGAAATGAAGAATCCCTCCTCGGGCAGCGTGTCCAGCAGNNTCCAGCAGAAGGAAACACTTTATCTGTTTTTCCTTTCGCAGGTCGTTTAGCATCTCTATTTCAGCCAGGTTTTTATTTATCCGGGTATTGATTACCTCGGCCGATTCACGCTCTTTCGATTCGTCGCTGGTCAACTGCCACCTCTTCTTATTGGTTTCCAATTTCTCTTTGTACTCCTCCAATTCCTCGATAAGCCCGGAGGTTCGATCTTCTATTTTTTTGATTTTACCTGCGTAACGACTCCATTCGGTTCGAAGGTCCTTGATGGCATTTATGGATAAATTGCCTATTCTATCTTTTATGGTATCTGACCTCAATGCACTTGCGTCATGGAGGATTTGGTGGAATTCATCAAAATATCCGTCAATGTCGTCGGTGCTCTCTACTTTATCGCGCATCGACTTAAGTTCTTTTTCGCTCTTGTCGAAAGCCTCCGAAATATCAGAAATTGCATATGCTTCAATGGCCTTTGCAGTGCTATCCTGAGCATAGTCCACCTCGGCAATTATCAGGCATGTAAGTATGAAGAACAAGCGTAAAAAACCCATAATTAACCCATTGTGATTCGTAAAAATATGTAAAAGGATAAATGAAGGGGATTAATATTTCCATATATTGGAAAACTTCTTTTTGAAGTTCATCCAAACACATGACAGAATTAAATTTAAGACCGAGGTTTAAAATCGTGGTGAACAACCCTGAAAAGGAAGTGGTGGAAATTGTCAAAAACAAATTAAAATACAACAACCCCCACAACTTTGAAAGCACCATTGTGGAAGGGCACCTTATATTGAGGATAAATAAGGCAAAGAGGCATTTCTGGAGTCCTCAGATGGATATCAGCGTCCAGCCAAATGAAGAAGGGGGAACGGTCATCAGGTGCCTTCTGGCACCCGAGGCTTCTGTCTGGACCATGTTCATGTTCTTTTANNATGTGGGGATTTTATTTGTTTTTTGCCGGGCTTGCTTTACTGCTCGTCATCTATGCTATCGCTCAATTCGGAAAAGGAATTTCAAGATCCGACATGAACATTCTCAGGGCCTTTTTCACAGACATTCACTGGAATTAAAAAAGGCCCGATTTTCACCGGGCCCTTATCATAGTTGAAATACAGACATTACATTCCAAATCCGTAATAACGCTCTTTACCGTTCGGGTAGATGCCTTCTATCAGGACTCCTCCCTTTTTGCCTTCAAGAATGCTGAGGACGTCGTCCACCCCATCGACATGTTGTTTGTCGATATGCGTGATAATAAATCCCACCTGAACTCCGGCACTCATCAGTTTACCCGAAAACAGCTGGGCGACTTTTGCACCTCCGGTAATGTTCAATTTAGATTGTTCGGCCTCGGTAACCGCTTCGAACCGAGCTCCGAGTACCTTGATTATCTTTTCTGAATCGCGGTTGATGACATCCGTGTTTCCCTTGAAATTCTTCAGGACCATTTTTTTCTCTATTTCAACGTTGTCTCTTTTCAGGGTTATGACTACTTCATCTCCCGGTCTGAACTGACTTATTTGCTCCTGAAGTTCAGGCACCCTGTTTACTTCGACCGATCCGACTTTTGTTATCACATCGCCGATTTCGATTCCCGCAGTCTTGGCCGCACCGTTCTCAAGAACTCCGGCCACGTATACTCCGTTTATATCGGATAATTTTTCTTTTTTGGCCAGGGCATCATCGATTCCTTTTATATTGACACCGATAAACGCACGTTGAACCGTACCGAATTCCTTGAGGTCACTGACTACTTTCTTGACAATATTAACCGGTATGGCAAACGAATAGCCNNCGAATAACCGACATAAGATCCCGTGGCCGATTGAATGGCAGAATTGATTCCGACAAGTTCACCACGCGCATTGACCAGTGCTCCCCCACTGTTACCAGGATTTACGGCAGCATCCGTTTGAATAAACGATTCGATCGATGAAGCCCCTGTCTGAATGTCACCTGACAGGATGTTGATGTCCCTTCCTTTGGCAGATACGATTCCCGCTGTAACGGTTGAAGTAAGATTGAACGGATTTCCAACGGCGAGCACCCATTCTCCGATCTTGGTGTCATCCGAGTTACCGTAGGTTACAAACGGAAGATCCTCTGCTTCTATTTTAATCAGTGCAAGATCGGTGCTGGGATCTTGTCCAATGACCTTTGCCGGATAAGTCTGACGGTCGTTAAGCACCACATCAATGTTCTGTGCCTGGCTAATGACATGGTTGTTGGTAACAATGTATCCGTCCGAAGAAATGATAACACCCGAGCCACTTGCCTGTATCACCCTTGGCGTCATTGGCCTACCGTGAAAAAAGTAATTGTACGAATCCTGCTGATTGTTGCCCGATATTTCCGTTTTGACGTGGACCACGCCGTTTACGGTCTTCTCTGCAGCCACGGTGAAGTCCATGTTGCTCAGTTCGGCCGAAGCTGACAGGTTTGCCAGACGGGTTGGCACTGAAGAATTCTCTTTTTCCTTTATGATAACGGTTTTCTTCGCTTCGGTGAAATACATCACTGCAAAAGAAACCAGTCCTGATATCAACACAATCCCTAGAACTTGAGTAAATCGCTTCATTTTTTTAATTGTTTAAATTCTTTGGTAAAGATAACTCCGGCCGGGCCCAAAATACTATCCCGACGCTGTTAAAAACTGTTAATACAAATAAATTAAGATTTGTTAGCCATAAATGAATAGCGTTAAATTTGAAGCGTGAAGGTAAACTTTCATAAATATCACGGTACCGGCAATGATTTCATACTCGTTGACAACCGGATCATAAACGTGAAACCATCTGTTAAGCAGATTGAACAGCTCTGTCACAGAAGATTTGGCATTGGTTCGGACGGACTGATCCTTATCGAGAATACGGAGAAGGCTGATTATCACATGAATTTTTACAATCCGGACGGAAGCCAGAGTTTTTGCGGAAACGGCAGCAGATGTGCCTTGCATTTCTGCAAGGATCTCGGTATCATAACAAAAGAAGCCCGCTTTTTGGCCACCGACGGCGTTCATGAAGGTCACATTGAAGGTACGATGACGGAAATTCACCTGGTTGATGTCAGTGAAATCAAGAATCTCGGAGATTGTTATTTTGTGAATACGGGATCGCCGCATGCCGTTGTTGTGGTCGAAAACGTCGAAGACATCGATGTTGTGCGAGATGGGCAGAAGCTGCGTCACGACCAAAGATTCGGCCCGGGTGGTTGCAACGTGAACTTCATACAGTTTACCGAAAACGGATTGACCTCACGGGTGTATGAAAGAGGGGTCGAAAACGAAACCTATTCATCCGGAACCGGAACCACTGCTCAGGCTCTTTGCGGATATGCGCACCGTTCCGAAATTGGAGAAGTAGTCGTTGTTTCGACAAAGGGAGGAGAATTGACCGTTCGTTTCAATCCGAACGGAGCTCAGGGCTTTCGCAACATTTGGCTCAGAGGAAGTGTTGTACATGCTTATTCAGGACAGGTAGAACTATGATCGCAGAAGGAAATCTGGTATTTTTAAGAAAACCCCGAATGGGAGATGAAGACATCATGCTGATCTGGGAAAACGACGAATCGTTATGGTACGTCAGTGATACCACGGAAAAGTTCAGCAGGGAAGACATGGAAAACTTTGTCAGGTCGGATCACGACGTGTTCAGGCAAAAACAGCTTCGCCTTATGATATGCGAGAAGAAAGATTCCAGACCGGTCGGTTGTGTCGACTTGTTCGAATTTGATGAGTTTCACAAACGTGCAGGAGTCGGAATTCTGATCTACGAAGAAGCCGACAAAAGAAAAGGATATGCCAGTCAGGCACTTGATTTGCTTGCCAATTATTGCAAAAAAGACCTTGGATTGAAGCAGCTGTTTTGCAGTGTACTCACCGACAATGAATCCAGTGTCCGCCTGTTCGAGAAAAACGCTTACGTGAAGGCCGGTGAGAAAAAGGCCTGGCGTCGAATAGGCAACAAATGGAAGGATGAATTCATTATGCAGCGAATGTTAAGCTGAAATGGCAAGAAGAAAATCAAGGAAAAATCCCGGGAAGAAGGCCTGGAGAATCATAGGTTTGACCCTGGTGATACTCGGTGTTTCAGGAATTTATACAGGGTATAATCTTTACCAAAAAGTGCTTCACAACAACGTTGTGGTGAGTGAAGCCCAGGGACCCTATTTGTACATACCCACCGGATCGGACTTTACCGATGTCTGTAAAATTCTGACGTCAAAAGGTATCGTAAAAAACATCAACACCTTCGCCTGGGTGGCGGAAAGGAAAAACTACGTCAATCGTATTATTCCGGGCAAGTACAGGTTAAAAGATGGCATGAACAACAACCAGCTCGTTAATTTGCTCAGGTCGGGAGAACAGGAAGTTGTAAAAATAACGTTCCATAATCTCCGTAGCCTTGAAGAACTTAGCGGCATTGTTGCAAAAGATCTGGAAACCGACTCTGCCAGCCTGATGTCGCTTTTTACCAATCCAGGTTTTATCGGGAAATATGGCTTTGACAAACGAAGGGTCATGAGCATGTTTCTTCCCAATACATATGAATTTTACTGGAACACGTCGGCCGAGGATTTTTTCAAACGAATGGCCAGGGAATACAAAAATTTCTGGAACGAGAGCCGCATTCAAAAAGCGCGATCCATGAATCTGTCCCAGACAGAGGTTTGCATTTTGGCCAGCATCGTCCAGGCCGAACAAACCATTCGTCCCGACGAACGTGCAAGAGTCGCCGGATTGTACATCAACCGGCTTAAAAAAGGAATGAAGCTCGAGTCAGACCCTACGGTCATCTTTGCCATGAACGACTTTTCCGTTCAACGCGTTCTGAATGCCGATCGCAACATTGACTCACCGTACAATACGTACATGTACAAAGGCCTTCCTCCCGGGCCAATCAACATGCCGGACATTTCTTCCATCAATGCGGTTTTGAATTACGAGAAACACGATTACATATTTATGTGTGCCAAGGAAGATTTTTCCGGATATCATAATTTTTCAAGAACCTACCGGGAACACACACTCAATGCCCGGCGGTACAGAAATGAACTAAACCGAAGAAAGATTTACCGCTAAATCCTACCTTTGCCTTTTTTTTAGAATGAGCGACATTAAATTTGGAACAGACGGCTGGAGAGCCATCATTGGAGAAACCTACACCACGGACAACGTTGCGCGCGTTTCGGACGCCACGGCAAAATGGTTAAAAAAGACAAAGGCCAATTCCGGGGTTGTTATTGGTCACGACTGCAGATTTGGCGGAAGGATGTTTGCCGAAGTAAGCGCAAAGGTATTTGCCAGTCATGGCGTAAAGGTGATTCTCTCCGACCGGGATGTAAGCACTCCCGCAGTGTCCCTGGCAACCCTCGAATTGGGCTGCGATCTCGGTGTGGTCATTACCGCATCACACAACCCTCCCGCTTACAACGGATTTAAGCTGAAAGCTTCCTTTGGTGGTCCGCTGCCTCCGACACAGGTAGCCGAAATTGAGGAGTTGATACCTGCCTCCAATCCGCACGATCTTTCCGAAATGGATTTGAAACACTATGAGAGCAAGGGCCTGGTAGAAATTACCGACATCGAACAAATTTATCTGACTAAAATCAAGGCTTCGTTTGACCTGGATTTAATCAGAAAAAACAGCCACATGTTTGCCTATGATGCAATGTATGGGGCTGGTCAGGATGTCATGAAACGACTGTTTCCCGACATTGCTTTTTTACATACGGATAAAAATCCGGGATTCAACGGGGTGGCGCCGGAACCAATCCACAGAAACCTGCAAGAATTTTCAGACTTGATAAAGTCTCCGGAAAACAACATAAAATGTGGGCTGGCCACGGATGGAGATGCCGACCGGATAGGCCTATACAACAGCAAGGGAGAATTTGTCGATTCACACCACATCATCCTTCTGCTCATTAAATATCTGGTTGAAGAAAAGAAGCTGAAAGGAAAGGTTGTCAACGCATTCTCTGTCAGTCCAAGAGTCAAAAAGCTTTGCGAGCATTTCAACCTGCCTTATCAGGTGGTAAAAATCGGCTTTAAGTACGTTTCCGAAATCATGGTGAACGAAGATGTTCTGCTCGGAGGGGAAGAGTCGGGTGGCATCGCCATAAAAACACATATTCCCGAGAGAGATGGCATCTGGATTGGTCTGACCATATGGGAATACATGGCCAAATCCGGAAAATCGCTTGAAGCCCTCATTCAGGATGTCTACGATCTCGTGGGTCCATTTTCGTTCGAACGCATCGACCTGCACTTAAAAGAGGAACAGAAGCAACGCATCATGGAACATTGCCGAAATGGTTCCTATACCGGTTTTGGCGACATGAAAATTCTCCGGCAGGAAGACATTGACGGNNGGTCATGATCCGGCCTTCGGGCACGGAGCCTGTGCTCAGAACCTATGCCGAAAGCAATAGTTCGGAACATGCATTTGAAATTCTGAAAAAGACACATGGTATCCTTTTGTCCGAATAATCCGTAGACAACCTCCTGATCGGAAAAGTGAAATTTTAGGATATTAGTTATATTTTCGTTGAATAATAGGATGAAAATGCACGTCAAAAATATGTTGAGTTACCTTGTTGTTGTGCTTGCAATAGCAATGATAACGTCAATTGGCGTTGGGTTCACTCCACAAGAGGAGAGTTTTTTTACCATTACCGGAACAGCCGTTTACAACACAAAAACTTATCCGGATTTACGAATCAAGGTACGAGTTACCGAAGACGGCAAACAGTTTACCAACTTTACCTGCAACAGCAAAGGCCGGTTTGAAACCAGGATTTTCCCGGGGCATATTTACATGTTTTATTTTTCCGAAAACTACCACGCAACGTCCAAGGTGGAAATCAACACCAATCTTCCCGAGAAGCTGACAGGTGAATACATTGGCGGATTGTTTTCATTTGATTGTGAAATGTTTGAGCGAATGGAGGGCCTGAATCTTTCCATCTTGAATAATCCCCTTGTTAAAATCAAATACAATGAGGAAAAAAATGATTTTGAATACGACAGGAGGTATACCGAAAAGATGTTGTATAATCTGGATGGATTTAAAGAACAATTAGCCGAAATGAAACAAAGGCGAAAGGAAGTACTGAAAGATGAAACGGAGGCTAAAAAATCGGGGGAGGTCGCAGTGACCGCACCTGTTGTAAAAGAACGAAAACCGATCGAATTTGAAATTGAAAANNAGAGGAGGAAGAGGAAAAAGAAGAGATTGCTGCAGAACTGAAAGAAGCTGACAGCATTATGGAACAAAGTGAAGCCATTGTTATGGAAAAAACAGAAGCTCCCAAAGAAATGTCCGCCGAAGATCTTGCTCTGGAACAAGCCCTGGATGAAACCGAATTTGTCACGCTGAAAGTAATTCCAAAACGTGTGGATATGAGCGCTCCCGAGCCTGATAAGAAGGAAGATCAGGAAAAGATGGAAGAAACGAAACAGAAGATACAGGCAGATGTCGAAATGAACAGGATTGCGCAGGAAACAAAAATGCGCGATGAGGTTCGTTCCTTTAACAACCGCGCCACCATTCAAAATGAAAAACGGCTTGCCAATAAAAAAATTCAGAATGAACGGGTCGGAAATCTTATAAAATCAGTCGCAATTGCCGAAATCTATTATAAAAGGGAAAATTACGGCGTAAATCCAATATTGCACGACGACATCGATCCGGGCATCTACAAAAGCGAACACAATACATGGTGGGTGGACAAGGAATACACCACGCTGATGTACCCATCTCAATCCGTGAGATACCGAAAAGAAGTTTACCCGCTGGGTATTACGTATTACTACAAGGGAGATGAAGAAATTGACGAAAAGACCTATTGCTCCGGAATAGAAAAATATTCAAAACAAAAAATTACATGCGAAAACTAACCCGTCTTTTTTATTTAATTGCTATCCTGCTGACACAGTCAGGTCTTGCCCAGACCTTTAGTTTTCAGCACATTGGTGTTGAAGAAGGTCTTTCTCAATCCGTAGTGAATTGCGCCGTTCAGGACAATGAAGGCGTTTTTTGGATCGGAACCATGTCCGGAATAACTCGGTACAACGGAAAAGAGTTCAGGGTTTTCATGAAGGAGGACGGACTGGCCGAAAACTGGATCACCTCGGCCTTAAAAGATAAAAACGGAAACCTCTGGTTCGGGCACTGGGGTGGTGGAGTCAGCTTTTACGACAAACAAATTAAAGTCTTCAAGGATCTTCAGCTGGAGCGATTCAGCAATTTCAAGTCCATTAATTCAATGATAGAAGACAAAAACGGCGACATCTGGTTCGGTACAAACGGAGCCGGTGTTTTCAAATATGAATTCGAAACCAACAATGTTATCAGCTTTTCGGAGAGTGAAGGATTTCAAAGCGAAATAGTTAAGACCATGTGCCTTGACGGTAGGGGAAATATCTGGTTCGGCACAAACAAGGGGATCGCTGTTTACCGCGCAGCCAAAAAACTGGACGACAAGAATGCCTTTATGTTGCTTTCTTCATCAGACGGGCTCGCCTCCGATCAAGTCACCTCCCTGTTTACCCTGAGCAATAACACCGTCGTCGTCGGCACCGAATTTAGCGGTCTGACCCTGATAAGCAATACCGCCGATTTGTCCAATCTGAAATACCAGAACCTCAATACGGGAAACGGAATGTTGTCAAATGAAGTTCTTTGCGTATTCGGTGAGGATGAAGAAAACCTTTGGATTGGTACCCGCGATCAGGGAGTAATCAGGTACAATACCAAAAACGCCACATACCGACAATTATCCACGAAACAGGGCCTCAATTATTTTAAGGTAAACGTGATTTTCTCCGGCCGTGAAAAAAACATCTGGATAGGTACGGATCTTG
>DNDT01000197.1 GCA_003487525.1 Flavobacteriales bacterium | reverse complement strand
TCATCACCTCTCTCTCAACTCCACATGCCGTATCTTCCCGCCATGTGCCGCGGTGGTAAAATACAGACCGAATACCATCAAACTGCAAAGTACCAGTAACCAAAGTGACGTACGGATTTTCCGGTCGGTAAACTGGATGATCAAAAACAACCCAAGGGATAAAATGGATAAAATCAATCCCGACGTAAAGGCAGCATCTGCCAGTTCTTCGTGCTCCTCAAGGAAATGTTCTGACGTACCGGCCAGGGACTTTAATGCATGTTCTGCCTCCTCGCCGCTAAAATGAACGGCAATTCCAACCATTCCCGAAAAAAAGACGATGGCAAGTCCGGTTTGAATAATCATTCGCTTATCGGACAAAATTCCATACAACAATACCGTTACTGCTATGAATAGAGAAATAATCGGAAAATGATTGATCGCCAGATGTACTCGGATTGGGTCAATCATGACTCTCAGAATTTAACTCCAAGCACCAATCTCAATGCATCTGTATTAACTGTTGCTTTTTTATTTGGCAGGGTAAATCCATTTTCGTCGTAGGTCATGTTGACGTCGCCCATATTGTATTCTGCACCCAGAAGCAAAACACCGTAACGCAGGTAAAATGCAGGTGTATATCTCAAGCCTGTTCCACTGGCAAGAAATGACTCACTGTCACCTGTATTGATATAATATTGACCTCTAGAAGTAACAAACGTAGGTGTTATCTTAAATGACAGGTCAAAGGCCAATTTTTCGTTAGGAGCAAAACTAAATGACGGACCGATTTCGGCACTGAACATTAGATAACTGATCGGAAAATCAATTTCTTCCGTCACGCTCCCACTTGTACCGACATAGGTGCGCAAGTAATTATAATCTCCGGACAGATAGGTAAAACTAATCCAGGTTACATCGACCCCAATTTTAAATTTGTCCCCCAGATCGATGGCTTTGATAAAGTACATTTTTCCAACCTGTAATCCATAGCCCGCATTCATGGTCGTCAATTCATAAGGCAATGTCGGATGCAGAACGCCAAAATCTGTCTGCGGCATCACGTAGGCAAGTTTAATGGTAAACCCGGTGGTAAATGGTTCGCTTGCTTTTAGTTGACCCTGGATAAACAGGGAGAACCCCAGTGTAAGAATTAATGTTCGAAAAAGTGTCTTCATCGTTTTCAATCAATTAATTTTTTACAAGTTATAAAAATGGGCCTAATTTGACCGGCTTTAATCCACTTAAAATCAAAGGTCGACATTCCCGATTTCGGGCATCAGTTCTTTTTCAAAACGATCAAGTGCGATGCTTTCTGCATGCTTTAGTGCCTGATCAAAACTACCGGATCTCGACCCTTTTACCCCACTAAATCCCTTGTAAAAAAGCTGATTTCCGTTTGACAATTTGGTTATGGTGACAAAACAATCCAGGTAACTGGTGTATAAGGTGCTGTTTTTCAATAAGTGTTCTTCCCCCTTTTTGGCCACAATGCTCAGTTTGACTCCAGCTTCAGCCTGGGATTTATTGGAGGTAAAGGTATAGGCACCGTCGGTCATCATTTTTTTCAGTGATTTTGCAAAGCTGCTTTCAGGTACCGATGAGCCAAACTTCTCTTCCTCCAGTTCGAAAAAAGCGATAATTTTTTGGGCCTCTATGCTAATCCGGACATTTGGAACATCAGATTTAATCCGGATTAATTGAGTCATTAGCTGCTGCCCGATTTCCTCACCGGTCATCCCTTCAATATCCGGACTGATTTCAAGGGTTTGAATGTTGTCTCCACCCGAAATTCGCTGAATCTTGATGATTGCATTCCCACTTGCATCGGTCATTGCAGTAGGATTCATTTCACCGCTTCCCTTAATAAAACGCGATCTCAGATTAATCTCAATCGGTTGATTCTTATAGCTGGCATGTACCGGAATTCGTTGTTCTACCCTGCTCCCGACCTTGGTTTTCAAACTGGTGATTTCACTTTTGATTTCAATGTTCCTGTTTAACTCAATCAGTTGAGATAAGAGGGCGTCCACCAGGTATTCCTTGCCATTATCGGTAAGGATTGTTACCTCTTCATCGAGGTATTCCTTCATTGAAACAAAACCCTTTACAAAGTCCTGATAGGCCCGTCCAATATTTCCGGATTTTACTGATTCCAATCCCGATTCGTAAAACTGGCTTCCGATATTCTTGGCACGATCAAGGCGTCTAAGTTTATTCCGGTTGTACAATTCTTTCGAAAGGCGGTAGTAAACCCAGTATTCCTTTTCGTCCCCCCAGGAAGCGACAAGTTCAAAACCTTCAATGCTGTTTTCGGCCGAAACATTTGTCATTGACTGGTACATGCTGCTGAGTTCTTCATTCTGCTCGATCTGCTGCATCAAGGTTGTGCTCTTCACATTCACGGAAATCTCGGAAATAATATCGTTTAGCGCTTTCTTTTTCGCTTCCTCGACATGACCCTGTGTATAGGTGTTCACCATGGCTACACCGATTCCCTGGTAATAATTTCTGTCCACCGGCCTGCTCATAACCCATTCCGGCTTACCTTCTTTTTTTGCGTTTTTTCCTTTGTCAGAAGTTTTTTGAGAAGAACTGCAGGAACTTAATGACAATAAGAGGACCAGAGAAAAAATCCTGAGCGGAGCAATTTGTACAAATGATCTCATCATAATACCCAAATTTAATAAATCAGACCTGAGATTTATGCTTTGTTTGTAATCTGGGGCTTATATTTGAAGCATATACTAAAGAATATGTCATTTTTTAGGTCCGTTTGCCTCGTACTCCTCTGTACGGTTCAGCTTGCAGCATTTTCACAGGATGTAACAGAAATCATAACAAAAGCCGATGAAAAAATGCGCGGTAATTCCAGTAAAGGAGAAGCCATCATGCAAATTGTGCGGCCGGACTGGACCAGGGAAGTCAGAATGAAAATGTGGTCGCTCGGCACCAATAAAAGCATGGTTCTGGTAACGGGTCCCCCGAGGGACAAAGGACTGGCCACCTTGATGCGGGATCAGGAAATATGGAATTGGCAACCCAGCATTGAACGCATTATCAAATTACCGCCTTCCATGATGATGCAGTCCTGGATGGGGTCAGATTTTACCAATGACGATTTGGTCAAACAGTCGTCCATTGTGACGGATTATACCCACAAATTATTAAAGGATACGGTGATTGAAAACCGGCCCTGTTATAAAATTGAATTGATTCCCAAAGAAAATGCTCCGGTGGTCTGGGGTAAAATTGAAATGTGTATTTCAAAAGCAGAATACCTTCAATTGCAAGTGAAATTTTACGATGAAGACGGGTACCTTGTCAATACCATGAAGGCCTCGGGCATAAAAACAATGGGAGGACGGGTGATTCCATCTTTCCTCGAGATCACACCGGCAGACAATCCAAAACAAAAAACAACCTTTGAGTACCTTAACCTTGAATTTGATATCAAACTGGAAGATTCATTTTTCTCCATTCAAAACATGAAACGCGTGAGGTAATGATTAGAAAACTTTCCTGGCGCAATATCTGGAGGAACAAACGAAGGACCATCATCACTCTTTCAAGTATCTCTTTTGCTGTCTTGTTATCGTGCGTCATGAGGTCAATGCAGCTTGGGTCCTATGAACGCATGATCAGCAATGCCCTTAGTTTCTATTCCGGACACGTTCAGGTTCATCAAAAAGGATATTGGGAAGATAAATCACTGGACCTCGCTTTTTCAAATTACGATTCGATCAAAAACATATTTGCGGTTGATGAGAGAATCGAAAATGTCATTCCGCGAATTGAGTCCTTCGCCCTGGCTTCATACAAACTTCAGACCAAGGGAGCCATGGTGCTGGGAATTGATCCCGAGCGCGAAGATCAGTTGACACATCTCAAAAAAAAGCTGATTGAGGGAAGTTTTCTGACAAGTACGGATCGTTCAATTATGATCGCTGCAGGTCTGGCCGAATACCTGAAAATTAACGTTGGCGACAGCCTGGTGCTGATTGGCCAGGGATATCACGGTGCGAATGCCGCAGGAATATTTCCCGTTTCGGGAATCGTTGAATTTCCGATTTCAACTCAGAACAATCAAATGATTTATCTGCCTCTTACTCAAGCTCAATCCCTGTATGCTTGTGAGGGCATGATCACGAATTTCACTCTTCAGCTAAACGACGCTTATAAAGCTGAAAAAATTGTAAAAATGCTGAATCCANNCGGACAACGTAAGCGGGCAAATAATGCTCGCCATTCTTTATATGGTGATTGGTTTTGGAATGTTCGGTACATTTCTAATGATGACCAGGGAACGAATGTATGAATTCGGTTTGATGATGGCCGTTGGCATGAAAAAAGCCAGAATGCAGATGATGATTTTTCTCGAGTTTATTTACCTGTCTTTTTTAGGAGTTCTTGGCGGGATAATCGTGAGTCTTCCCATTCTGATTTATTTCTATTATCACCCGATCCCTATTGGTGGAGATAGTTCGGATATGTTTGAAAAATTCGGGATTGAACCTGTTTACATATTCTCTTTGGACTGGTCAATTTTTTGGACGCAGGCACTTACGGTGTTCGTGATGACATTTGTGCTGGCCCTTTACCCTCTTTGGGTAATACTTCGGTTAAATATTATCAAAGCAATACGATCTTAGGATGATAAGAAAGATAAGCTGGAGAAATATTTGGAGGAACAGAGGGCGGAGCTTTGTGGTAATAGGCGCAATAGCCATAGGTATCTGGGCCCTGATTTTTCTTGTCGGATTCATGAATTCATGGACCGTCATGTATATTAAAAATCAAATTAAGTATGAAACTGCACACATACAGGTTCACCACCCCGATTTCAAAAAAGATTACGAAATTAAGTACACCATTATAGATGGAAATGCATTGCTTGAAGACTTGAGAAGCAACACAAAATTCAAAAGCATTGCTCACAGAAGTATCAGCAATGGGATGATTTCATCACCCAGAAAAGCAAGCGGCATTAATATCAAAGGAG
Source organism: Flavobacteriales bacterium (assembly GCA_003487525.1). Lineage (GTDB taxonomy): Bacteria > Bacteroidota > Bacteroidia > Flavobacteriales_E > Vicingaceae > UBA11591. The sequence continues at coordinate 521 of DNDT01000197.1, read as the reverse complement.
TCGCTCCGGAAGAGGAAATCGCATTGAATAAAATTGATTCTTTTATAGTGGAAGGGGCCTATTTTCAGGAGGTAAAAAGAAATCCAATTGTCATAGGTTACAAATTGGCCGAAAAACTAAAAGTTAAACTCCGGTCAAAAGTGGTATTGACATTTCAGGATAAGGAAGGAGATATCGTTTCCGGAGCGTTTAGAATTTGCGGAATATTAAAAACCAATTCACCCACATACAATGAATTCTCCGTGCAGGTCAGACAGAAGGATTTAAACAAATTACTCGGAATCGGAGATGAATTCCATGAGATCCTGGTAATTGCAAATTCCGTGGTGGATGAATCTGCCGAAGCCAATATCCTAAAATCAAAATTTCCGGAAAACCTGGTTGAAGACTGGAAGGAAATTGCACCGGAAATGGAATATTTTCAGCAGGCCTCAGCCAGTTTTATATGGGTCTTGCAGGTTATCATCATGATTGCCCTGATATTTGGAATCGTAAATACCATGCTCATGTCGGTTCTGGAA
>DNDT01000161.1 GCA_003487525.1 Flavobacteriales bacterium | reverse complement strand
CCGCTTGGTGCGCCGCAACCGCCGGAACTGCTGGACGAACTGGCGCTGGCCGAACCACAGTTACTATAGCCGTCAGCGAACCAGCCACCGCCCTTCAACTGAAAGGAACTGGAAGAAATCAGCTTCTTCATCTCGCCGGAACATTCGGGGCAAGCTGCCACCGGCTTTTCAGACATGCTCTGCATGATCTCGAAATTCTTTTTGCAGCCCTGACACTCGTACTCGTAAATAGGCATTAACCAAAACCTCCATACAGTAATTCTATTATTGAGCCGTTTCCATCGCCACCCAAGTCTCACAGGCACAACGTTTCAGGCTTTCAAAAACAAATGCTGAACGACTTCAGCAGAACTTGATTAATGTAATGCTCTCACCTATTCCTGTCAAGAGATGCACCAGTTAACAACCCTGGTGATGGAATCTCACGAAACAAAAATCTTTGAGTCAAACATGCCCCGAAATTTTTTCATTCCAGGATATGGAATTACATTTTTAGCCTTAACGACTCAATAACAGATCCTAAAAAAGACCTGTTTGGGAAGATAATTCTGCATACTTTCAGACAATTACCGCGCCAACCACCTAACATTCAATATGAGCACTTCGTCCTTGTTAAGCGTTAGGGCGCTATGATAAAATCTGTCATCCAGTTGAGAAAAACCAAACCTGCCGCAAGTCAGGCAAGTAAGGAAAGCACCTGATCTTTAGCAGGTTGCCGGGCGACCCCAGGCGGTATGAATTCAAGAACTCATGCAATGCCAACATACCATTATTATTAACAATAATCTAAAAAGCAAAAGGAGGTGGCGAGGAAATCAGTTCACACGAGCCGAAAGGTTTATTCATGAACCACGGGTCTTGGCATTGTTAAATACAATTATCCAAGTGGATAAAAAGGGGGAACGGATGAAAAAGAGTATTTTAATTATTGCTTGTTCTGCAACGCTGCTTTTTGTCAATTCCATCGCATACAGCGCCGAAGGACCGTATGTAAGCGCTAATATCGGAATGGCAATACCGAATGATTCCGATGTTGTTGACTCTGATATGCCGGGCGTTCCTTTGGAAATTGAATCTGACAACGGCTTGGCCATCGCAGGAGCCTTTGGTTATGGTTTCAATGAAAACCTCAGGCTTGAGGCTGAAATTCAATATGTGAAACACGACTTGGATAAAGTCAATGTGCTGGGTAGCAGTCTTGACATAAATGGAGATTTTTCAAGCCTTGCTCTGTTGATAAATGGCTACTATGACTTTGCAAACAAGAGTGCATTTACCCCGTTCGTCAGTGCTGGCCTTGGATTTTCAAAACTTGACGTGAGCGACACGTCAATAACAGGTATGGGATCATTGAGCTCAAGCGACGACGACACTGTCTTTGCCTACCAACTTAGTGCTGGTGTCAGTTATGCTGTAGCCGAAAAATTCTCTATTGATGGCAAGTATCGTTACTTTGCGACTTCGGATCCTCAACTTGACGTACTGGAACCAGAAGTTTCGGGGAACCTGCTGACCGTTGGTGTTACATTTTCCTACTAGTATTTAATATTCGCATAAGAGCCAGTGGCAAGTGATGCATCACGCCTCTGGCTCTTATGCCAACTCAACAACTAGATATCTCAACAATACGTCAAAAATTTCTAAGGAATAGAAACGACGCACACCTTGATTCAGCCTCCAGGAGTTTTACGTATAACTACTAGACAACCTGCTGACCTAAAACCGTGCAGGAAATCATGACAGCGCTTACCCGGATCATCCCAACTATAGTTTACGAGGCGCTGCTCAATTTTTGCCTGCCATCCTGATTTTGTTAACCACGGCGACAATCCCCTCAACCTTGAAAATAAGCCAAAAAGCAAAAATAAATTCAATGATAGTAGCGATAAATTCCGGGTTTAGAATTAGCAAATTACCTGATTGGGGTATGTCATACGAGAGATTCGCTTTAGCTTGAACAAATGCAGCCGTGTGAAAAACCAGGTCGGATATTGACTGGAATAACAAATAAAAACCAAGCACAGACAAAGCAATTTGTTCAAATTTCAAAAAAGTTTCACTACTGATACCGTTAGTGCCGTTATCACAATCCCCCACAACAACCTTGTTAGTTATATTCTCAGGCCTTGTAAACATTAAAACGCCAATCAAAACTGGTAATAATATTGGCACTATTACCGTGCCAACAAAAAGAGGAAGGCGTAATGTTTGATAAAAAGGAATGTAATAAGGAATATTTTTTACCGATACAATTACGATAATAATTCCCGCCACTTTGATAAGAAGATTTGAAAAGTTTTTAGTATCCATATTGCTTGCTCACCAAAATTCATGCCCAAACACATAAAGAAATGCAAAGAAGGGCGAAGAAAAAAAGAAAACATCAAATTGCCAAGCCTGCCCCCAGCACCAAAAGATAATTTAGGCGGATTGTCATTGGCGCCCCCGCGAATTGTAAAGCATGCCACCAGAAGGTGCGGCATTATCGGTTACACCATCTCGAAGGACGAAATGGATAGTTTGAGTTCCGACAGACTGCTTTTGCGTATTCAGCTTGGCGAACTTTGCGCTCAAATATTCGACAACCAGTGAACCTGGTGAGAGCCAAACCAGATTAGCGCCATACGCGTGTTCATTTCTTACAGCATCGTATAGCAAAACTGCCGGTGAACCCGAAGGTTTAGCGCCACACTCAACCACGTAGACTTGGTACCCAAATGAAGTTGTAGCCCCACCGTTGGTTTCGAAAAGTACGGCATCGACTTTTCCAGACGGCGACACAACGCGCGCAACTTCATCTCTACTTGGTTCGCCAACCAACCCATAAGTTAACAGAACTAATAGCAACACTGCACCAACTGCTAAGGACACAATTGTGCCGACTATCCAGAGAATCCATTTCAAGGGCTTAGGCATTAACATAGTTTCAAGACACCCAACTATAAAGCTCCCAAGCCAGCTCCAGACTTGCTGCAATTAGCGCCGCCACGCGACGTCCGTAAGCTCGCAGAGCTTCACGGCGACAAATTGAGCGCCTTGTTATGCGATTTTATAGTTTGAAATACTTTAAGTTCAACCTACTTAAAATAAGAGGCAGAACATATAAAACGAGCACAACGAAAAAGAAAAACATAAATGGCACAATAAGTGTCTTGATTATTTCACTTGGTATAGGTGTTTTAGTTATATCAATTAGGTTAGTTAGATAGGAGGCTGGGATAGAAATAAACAAGGCTAAGGTTATACCAACAAGATATTACCCAACAAAAGCCTTTGGGTTGATCTTAATCTTCCCTTTGCATGACTGGCATGTTTTGTTGCTTGAAAATAAATATAAGATACTACCAGCCAATAATACCCCTCTCGCTTCTTTCCCACAAAGTGGACAGCTCATGAAGTCAGATTTCATCCAACAAGTACCTTGATTGAACCTTTGTAGTTTTGGTTGAAGCACAACGTTTGAGCTGAGATGCGCGCTGTTCCAGCGCGTCGATTTTCAGCGATTGGTTAAGCAAATTCCTCTTTTATAGTCGTTGAACACAACTTTTTAATAACGAAACCGAATAGTGCTGAAATACCTACAACCATTACTACTGTCGCATATTTCATGATGAGCATCATTTCTTGAAATTCTGGAGGTGGTGCTGAACTTCCTGCCATTTCCGGCATTGAATTAAACATCGTGAAATTGAGAATAAGACCAAAAATGTTCCATATAATCCCAGCAGACATAAGAACAATGAAGAAAATTCTTGCCCAATTTTTTCTTTTGAGCAGAGCTATGGCTGAAATAAAACTGGTGGCAGAGAGAATTAAAATTAGCAAAAAAAACAAATCGAAGTGGTTAAACATGAATTCAGCAAACGCTGGAATGTTTTGATCTTGACTTGCTTGTTGTGTTACCTGCGACATTTCTTCTGTTGAAAACATTTTGTGGAGCATGATGTTTTGCAGAATGCTTATGAAAGTCGTGAAACCGCCAAAAATTATAAAAATCCAAGCCAGTACATTTACAAAAGTTGATTTCTGGACTGGTTTCTCGAGATCTGAGCTTAAATCCATTCTTTCTCCTTATAGTTGCCTAACGACCAAGCTAACTTGCCGGCCACTGTAATCGGTTAATATGACAGCGCTAATTCCGGTCAAGTTAAGCGCCTGGTTAGGGTTTCAGTCCAGTGGCGTTATAGTTTTGATTGAGATAGATTTCAGATTTTCCGTCTCTAAATAATCGCCTTTTTCCATTGGAACGATGTAGATTGCCTGTTCCTTCAACACAATTATATTCGCTTGCAGATTTGTTGTTTTTATTGTTTGAAGATCAAACTCAAGTGGGTCGGCACCAATTAACTCTCTTTCCACGTATAGAAATTGATGGTCTGCCCCAATGTTTGCTATCCCTTGTTGTGGCTCAATTATTTTAAGTTTTTTAATGTCTCTAGTGTCAAACCCCACCCGAACAACGTATGTGTTCATATTAATTAAATAAGGGGCTTGAAATACTGAGCATCCCGGCAAAAAGACTATGAATATTGTTAAAAGTAGTCTCTTAATCATCGTGTTGTTTATTGAACCCTAACGCTGGAGCTGAGGGGCGGGCCAAAAGCCTTGCCCGGATAGGCCGCCGCAGATCTTCCCGTCCCTCTCCAGAGACTTGTTAAGTGTTTTTTTTATTTATTATTCCTGCTGGCCCTGAAAATAAAAACAGAGAAAGCAAGTGCCAATATAAAGCATAACCCAACCCCAGTGAGATAGAGGTTGGCAACTGCCAGATAGTGTTCTTTCCTTTCGGGCGCTGCAACACTGAATGAGCCTGTCATTGCAACTCCCATCATGCAGTATATTCCTACAATTATTGAGATGATCAATCCTAACCAGTACTTCCCTGTTTTTCGTCCTTCCTTTAAGTTCTTATTATTCAGTTCATCATCGATTAGTTCATGGCCACATGTACATCGAAGTATAGAATCGTCTTCATTTCTTTCTTCGCACGATGGACACTGCCAGGACATTACGTTTCTCTTTTTAATTTTTGGACACTTAACGATAAGGGTAAGCTGCCGACCCCAAACTTCCCGCGATTAGCGCCGCCGCGCCTCTTCCGGTCAGCTTGACCCGCTGGTTAGGGGTGTTGTAACTTTAATTTATTTTGTTTGTCTCTTATGTATGACAATTATCGCAACCAAATTTACCCAGACTGCAACGGCACCAAACATTAGGGGGCCGTCACTTGCAGCCCCTTTTGATGTAGTCAGAAAGACCCAAATCATTTGAGTTGCTACATTCAAAAACCAACCAATTGTCGCACCCATTAACCAGGACTTAATAATTTTAAACCTATCAAGAGCCCAAGCAATAAAAATGGATGGAGCCAATGCTGGGAATAGACTAACCAAATGGATAGTGGTTTCATCCCATATTATGCTGAAAAATAGTACGATAGGTGCCCACCAAAAAAACATTTTTGAGAAAGCAGCAAGTGCTAAATTTCTTGAGCATTCTTTTATTGGTTTTATAATGTTGCCCCCTAACACTTAAGGTCACTTGCGCCACCCCTAAACCTTATCGCGTCAGCGCAGCGGAAGTTCTCGGCGTCAAGTGAACCGCCTGGTTATGGCCTTTTTTATATTTATGGTTGATCCCAAGCTGCATGGGAAATAATTTTCCACTTTCCGTTAATATTTCTGAACAAATAAGAATACATCCATTTCTTACCATAGCTTTTTTGTTCTACTTGAAGATCGATATCCCCTAGTTTAGCTGGCGGGAGAATGCCTTGTGTGTTCCAGTCGGAAACTTCCTTTTGGCTGTAAATAATCTTTTTTTGTATTTCATAAGCTTCGATTGGAATTGGTTTAGGTAGTTGGAATTCGTTAAGAACAGGATGGAAACAATTATAAATTGTATTTTTATCACCCTGTTTCAATGCATTAATATAAATTTCAAGTGTAGTTTCGGGGATACTGAAATCTTGAGCATAAATGTTAATGGGCAGAAGAAAAACAGCTATTATTATGTAAAATGCTCTCATATTTTTTGAGCCATAACTTTATTATTATGCTGCATGGATGCTGTATAAGATGTTCCTGTTTATTATTATACTGCACAACAGGAAATATTCTCATTTTCTGCGCCCCCTATATTAACTCACCCGTGGAGCCTACTCATGAGAACCATTCCTGTCAATCGCAAATCTTCACTCTCATTGGCTCCCCCCCACCCTTTCCAACTGCACCCGCAATAACCGAATACGCCATTCAATCTGTTAGAAATTTCCCTTGTGCCGCTCTTTTCGTGTCGTTACAATAAATTGTCGTTGTAAATGACGGCAACAGAC
>DNDT01000317.1 GCA_003487525.1 Flavobacteriales bacterium | reverse complement strand
GAAATGGTTTGATTGGGTGTGAACAAATATGTTTGAGATTGAAAAAGAAGGCCAATAACCGGAACGATACTCAAAACCAGGATGATCTTATTAATTTTCATACTCTTTTAATTTGCCATTCATGTAGATTTGCAGTGCCGTGGATCACGAGGTCTTTTTTCTCAATCATTCGTTTAATAAACCATTAAATCTTACGACTGTCATACGCCCAATGCAGCAAAGCCTGCCTCTGTTTGCTTCGGCATTCGAGATTACCCTGAGGGCAGTTCTTTTTTACTGCAGACCAGTGCCTTCGAATACCTTTCCACCTTTTGATTTGCCTTTCATCTTCAAGAGGTAGTCTTCTGCCCATATAGTAACGACAGTACCACTGAAACCATCCTCTGGGGTCGTCGGGATGTATCCATCCTTTCTTTTTCCAGATTGAAAGATCCTGAGATGCATTGACACCAAAAAAATTAAGTTTGGGATTTTTCCTTTGAGGTGAAAGCTTTGCTTTTTTAAACCAGGATTCGGGAAATTCATCCCGGCAATCAGTCATATACTTTCCTCCAAATACGCCCAGCTCAAGCATTTCCGCCGGGGTAAGTTCAGGACGAAAGTCTGCATGAAAGTTCTTTCCGACAGGTTCAACCAGGTAATAATACCCCTTCTGTATACTGTCATTCACCTGAACCTTAACTTTTTTCATCAAAACTGTTTGTACCAGCAATTTATAGAAAATCAGCCGGATGTTGATCGCGTTTTTTAAATCAATATGAAGGAAATAAACAAATGCATTCTACCGGTCAACGTGAATCCCTGGTTTGTCACACTAATCCTACATCACCTCATTCAGCCTGCCCAATGCATAATCGGTTTTAAGCAGCGCTTCCTGGTTCTTTCCCATGAGTTCGGCCAGCTTGACCTGGGCGGCGATATACCCAACTTCCCTGGAATTGACCAGAAACAACGAACTTTCTCCGGCTTCAAACAATTTCCGTTCTCCCTGCAATAGTTGAAAATAATCCGCTACCATTTTTTTGGTCGTTTGAATTTGTGATTCGGTAACTTCCCATTCATTTAGTGCCGATTGAAATTTGAACATCAGATTGGCCTGTTGCGGTACTAATTTTAAGTTGGCTTCCTGAATTTTAATCCTGGCCAATTTCAGTTCACCTCGTTCCTTTCTCAAAAAAATGGGCATTTTAAACCCCAAGCCGAACACATAATTATCCAGTTGATTCTGGTTAATCGCAAATTGGTTGTTGGTCATCAATACGTTGTATTTCACGTTCAATACCGGCTTTAACTGTTCTTTTTTCAGTTTCTGCTCAATGTTCAGCCTGTCTATGTCTAGTCTGGTTTGCTGCATTTTTGGATGTCTTGCAATCAGACTGTCCTTTTGCAGTGAAACATTCAGGCTTCGCTGCTCCAGGCTATTCTTCTCTTCAGGAATGGTACCTGAATTCAATTCAAGTGGAATGTACCCATCCTGCCACAAATACACCGATAACATGGCCATACTGTTTCTCAATTTTAACCGGGCTTCCTGTAGTGAAACCAACCTGGTTTGTACCTGAATACCGGCTTCAAGGGTATCCATACTGGGACGATCTCCGTATTCCACACCACTTTTTACGGCATTAAAACGCTCTCTTGCCAACTCAAGAGCGTCTTCGTAAATTGTGACGTTGTTATAATCCGTAAACCAACTCCAATAGGCTTTTCCTGCTTCAAGCAAAAGGTCGTTCAATATCAACCGGCGTTCCAATACAGTCATGGTGGAATAAAGTTTGGCCGTTTTCAAATCCGCTCTTCTCTTATCAATAAACAATCCTTGTCCAATCGGTACGGTAACTCCGGCAAAAAGCAAGCCATCGTTCGGCAGATTGTTTTGAGGGTTCAGGTAATCGCCTCTGCTTTGTTGCAATCCTCCTTCAAAATCCATTCCGAACCAGGTCGGGACTTTTAACCCACCTCTGGACAGACGATAGTATTCCTGATCGTTAAACTGTTTGTTGTTCATGTCCTGAAACAGGATCGGATCAAAGGATCCACGACTGGACCGGACATTGGCCTGTCCCTTTTCCACCGCAAGATCGGCAACCATTGCAATTGGATGGTTTGATTTGACCAAATTCATGTATTCCACGAACTTGAATACACTTGTGTCATTCTGAGATTTTCCGACCTGAAAAAAAAGTATGATCGCAAAAAGGAAGAGTAGTTTTAAGACCTTCATGATGCTATTTATTGGTTGTTTTTAATTCCGAGCTTGGGTAATAATCCGGTGGAAATCCATTGATCTTCCTCCAAAGCTCATACCAGATTGGCACATCCCGTAAGAGGATCATATTGTCTGTTCCCGCACCGACACGCAAGGCGGATGGCCAGGCATGATCGTTCGGGTCCGGAGACAAGAGCATTCTGTACATGCCATTTTCACTGATAAAATTGTCGATCGCTATGACCACACCTCCGTAGGTTCCGTAACTGGTATTCGGCCATCCGGAAAATACGATCGCCGGCCATCCGTCAAACTGAATCCGCACATGCTGTCCTTTTTGTATCAATGGAAGGTCAAGTGGCTTTATGTACATCTGCACGGCCAGGTCATAAACTGCCGGCATGATGCTTACAATTTCCGCCCCTTCTTTCAGGGTTTCCCCGAGTCCCGACTGAATGGCTTTGGTCACATAACCATCTTGCGGGGCTGTGATAAAATACATCCCGGTTCGCACAGAATAATTCATGTATTGATTCTGAAGCTTCGTCACAACTGCCTCGGCATCGTACATATTGGAGAGCGCCGTGTATTTTTCGGATTCAGCCTTGGAAATGGCGTCGCGGTACTGAGCCTGAATGGAGGTAAGCTCAACCTGCGCATTTATCACCTCATTTTTACTTGTAAGCATTTTGTTTTCCGCAGAAATCCGGTCCGATTGTGTTTTTTGAACATTCAGTTTACGTTGTTCCAGATCGGTGAGAGACTTTAAGCCACCTTCATAAAGTTGTTGCATTCGCTTCAGTTGTTCTTCCGCAATTTCGGCATTGACAATGGCTGCCTGATGGTCCATGCTGTCGCTTACCACCTTTAAGCCGGCCTGCTTNNCCAACCGACATTTCTTTCGACTTCAGTTGTTGTTGCGTTCTGCCCAAAAGATCCGGATCAAAGTATTCGTCCTTAATTTCAGAAATGAACAGAATGGTATCGCCTTTCTGCACGAAATCACCTTCTTTTACATACCATTTTTCAATCCTTCCGGCGATAATGGAATGTATGGTCTGTGGCCGCTGATCAGGTTTTAAGGTGGTTACATTTCCCCTTGATCGTATGTTCTGAGTCCAGGGCAGGAAGAGCATGATCACGAACAGAATAAAAAAGCCTGTAAACACCCGGATCAGCCTTCTGGATGACGATTTGCCTTCCACAAGCTTGAGTGAATTGTACATCCCTTTATTGATACTGCCACTTATTTTATGATGAGATATATTTAACATGATCTATTGTTTTTTACTTTTCTTCATTTCCAACACTTTTCCTTTCTCCAATTCAATGGTTCGATCAGCCATTTCCAGAATCCCCTTGTCGGTTGAAATCATGACCAGGGTCCACGGTCTCTTTGAATCGAACAGAAAGCCGGCGATACGGTTTCGATCTTCACTGTCGAGATGCTCCAGGCTGTCTTCGATAAGCAATAATTTAGGTTTGCCGGCGATACTCCTCGCCAGCAGAAGTTTCTGAATGACACTTCTCGGGAGTCCTTTTCCCATGGGTTCAATTTCTGAATTCAGTCCTTTTGGCATGGATTTAACAAATTCAGTCAATCCGACGTTTTCCAGCGCCCATTGAACATTTTCCAGGCCGGCATTCATCCGCCCAATGGAGATGTTGTCCAGCACTGTTCTCTCGAACAGTACTTCCTGATTCAAACTGCCACCAATGACCGATCTCAATGAATTCAGATTGATGTTTCCTTTCGAAAATCCGCCGTATGCGATGTGACCTTCCTCGACATCATAAAACCCGGAAATAACATGCAGCAATGTGCTTTTCCCCGATGAATTCCTTCCGGTAATTGCCACTTTTTCATTTGGCTCAATCTTAAGGTTGATTCCATTTAGAACCCGCTCTTTTTTGGTTGGATAGGTAAAAAAGACATCCTTGAGTTCTACTTTCAGGCCGCAATCGGCACAATGCGATTCAAGGTTTTCTCCTTCGTCAACTTCCAACTCGAGGTCGGTGACTTGTCCGACTTTTTCAAGGGCCGTGAGCACATCGTAAATGGTTTCAAGGCTTAAAATCAGCTTCTCGACCGATGACATAACCATGAGAATGATAATCTCGGCTGCGATGAATTGACCAATGTTCATCAACTGTTCCATCACAAGAATGCCCCCGATGGCAAGGAGTCCTGTAGCCACGATCACTTTAAATACCACCATAAGGGAATACTGCCGCACAAGTACGTTGAAATGACTCTCCCTGGCTTGCAG
>DNDT01000092.1 GCA_003487525.1 Flavobacteriales bacterium | reverse complement strand
ATCGGCTCCATTCTGATCGCCCAACCATGAATCTTCACCGAAAGCCATGTTAAGTCGTTCTCCTGTTTCAAGACTGATGGCATATCCCGGGAACCAACCCATACCAACTCCGTCACCGTCAGGTTCTCCGTTTCTATCAACGGATGGACTTTGTCGAAGCAAACCTTTAAGGGAAGTTCGAGGGGTATTTTTTCCATTCACGGCCAGGGTCTTGTCTTCCTGCATTTCTATGACAGGGCAGCGAGTCCATAAACTTTGATTGGATGTGATAACAATGTCGACCGACTGAAGGTCTTCAAGAAGGGCCTTTCTGGTACTTAATCCAAGTTGAAAGTACGGTGCCGGAGCATTCAGTACAGTTGTGGTGCCAAAGTCCTGCGTGTGCGCAACCAACTTGAAAGGTGCCCAGCTTCCGTTTATCAATGTTTCATAATATTTAAAAGGATCCTGAGGAACGACCAGGTCATCACCTCCATCCGGATTGGGCACATTTATGTAAACGGAATTGTACAGGCTTGCCGGAGCTTCTTCGTCCTGTGCCAAACCCGATCTGATCCAGTTCTTCTCGTCCGCACCCGCAACATCGGATACCCCGCTTAACCATGTTTTTGAGCTGTCAGCGTACGTTATGGTCGCTTTGATAAATCCGTTTTTATAAGCAGGATCCAGACCCAGATTATACGGAAGTAATCCTCCCGGATCGGCAACATCCTTGAAGTTCACGGAAATACCCCACTTCTCGATGATCTGCTCGTTTTCAATGCTGAGCACCGCATCCGAGAAGACGGTGTCATCTACTTCTCCATCTCTCCAGAGTTTCCAGCGAAGGTCTGTTCCATCGTCGTAAACTTTAAGAGTGTAAGTGCCATTGATTACATTGGTTGGATCTATCACTTTCACTCCGACCGGACCTCTTCCGGCCATATATGTCGGAAACACCTTTGTTGGATTTGCAGCGTTTTCCAATAATTTCTCAAGTGTTTTTGGGGTAAAAGCGAGGTCGTAACCACCATTTCCTTGTCCTTCGATTCGCTTAATCTTGGGCTGGTCACCGTATTTTGCTTTAATAATTGTACCACCATTTTTTGGTTGTTGCTTGTGTGGAACAAATGCAACATTCGTAACCTCACCTGAAGTGCTTTTACGTGAAGGGAGGAACGGCATTTTTTGACCGTCAAGACCATCCGGTGTTTCAGTATACGTTTTGAAATTGTTGTGAGCGTATGCAATGGCCAAATAATAGTAAGTCTTGAAATTGACCAGTTTTTTGTCGCCTTCGGCAAACAAATCCTCGGTTACCCTGAATGTGGTCGAAATTCCGGCATTGGCTGCATTCTTAACCATCACCTGCGGTACTGTTGCCTGAACGTCATCGTCAAAAACGAAGTTGACCAGATCGGCCACACTGTCTCTGATATCACACTGAAAGGCTAAACGCGCGCGGTCAAGGTTGTCAAGTTCATTTGCCTTGACATCATTTGAAGAAACCTGGTATATCTGATATCCCTGGAAGCGATATTTGTCATCGTAAATTTCTCCGTCGGGAGCAACGATAAAGGGATCCACCTCTTCGTAGTCGCCCGGATAATTTTTAAAGTTGTTTGAAAGGCTTTTCTTATTGGTGATGTAGAGGATAATCTCCCTGTCTAGTTCAACACCGCTCAAATCGGGAGCATCCGGACCATTCAATACCTTGAAGCAGTTGTCAAACAAGGCCTGTGCCTTGGTATCCGCCTGTAGCAGTTTGTTTACGGATTCAAACGCCGAACCGGAAATGGCTCTGGCCCAAACAACTCCAACCGTAATGTCATTGACAGCACCGGGCTCAAGGGTAAATGGCCCCGCTGACTGTAAAAATCGTCTGTCAAACGGTGGATTTCCGGCTGTGATCTCGTTCCATGCTTCACCCGGATCTTCTCCTCTTGTTCCCCAGTTCAGCACGTCGCTGTTATTTGGGAACATGAAGTCTGCCGGTATGCTGGTAGCGCCAGGATCACTTGGATGCCCGTTACCACCGTAGACCATTTTACTTCCGTCTTTCCAGATACTTCTCAGGTAGTTGTAGTGGTCCAATGCGGTATTGGCATCTCCCCGGGAACCGCCACCTCTGTTGTAGTAAATGAATCTTCTCATTCCGTAACGCTCATTGTCGATAACGGAATCCTGAAGTTTGGCAGGCAAAGACAAATCACGGTATCCAATACCGTTAAGGGCTTCATCTTTTCCAATACCCTTCAAGTCGTTTTTACCGTTGTTGTCCTGGTAAGGACCTTCAAAAAAGTCAATACCAACTGCCGGTGGTCGGTTTCCGTATCCGAGTGCACCGTTGCAATCTTCATCAAAATCATCACCGTTGTAGCAGTATCCGAGACCACGGTTAACATCGCAACCCACATAGTCATCATTTGCACAACCCAAATCAGGGTCGATCCACTGTCCGAAATAGGTGTCAAACAAGGTAAAAGTTGAACGGTTAATCAATTCATAATTGTAAAACGTCATGTCGTTCACCTCATCGTTGGTCGCAAACGCAAAGGCCTGTGCTCTGATCTCCATACCGATGCTTGAACCGTTCGTTTCGGTGTGAATGTTTCCTTTGTCGTTAAAGACCCACCAGTAGGTATCATCACCAAAGAGACGGATATCTCTCACGGCTCTACAGTCGATTTCACCTTTGATGTCGTAATACGGATAATCACCTGAGTTTTCAGGATCATATACACCGTCACCGTCGCGATCAAAGAAAGGAGCAAGGTAAAAATCCTGACCCAAGGCCTCGTCTCCGTGGGCGGGCCATTCCAAGATAACTTTAGGTATTTTATATCCTTCGGGAACGGCATCACAACCAATATCTTCTGTTTTACATGCCCACCATGCGTTAAAGATATCCACCTCCTGTCTTGTGATGTGAAAAAAGTCATCATATTCGGTGCAAACATCCGGGGTTATTTCTGCCGATCCATCGGTAGTCAGCGGACCCGTCCAGAAATCATTTGTGCCACTTCGAAAGGTAACGGCAGCAATTTTCAGTTGCTGGTTGGCATCGGTTCCACCCATCCACAAAGAACCGGAGTAGATGGAAGTGCTTCCGGATCCTTTCGGAATTTCATAGGCCGAGGCACTGTTTGGACGATCCTGCCACATACTGCCACCTGTTTCTATCAGCGCATTTGCCGAATTAAGTCTCA
>DNDT01000175.1 GCA_003487525.1 Flavobacteriales bacterium | reverse complement strand
ACAAGTTGGCGGGTATGACAGGTACAGCCGAAACGGAATCACAGGAACTTTGGGACATATATAAACTTGATGTTGTGGTTATTCCCACAAACAAACCCATCGCCAGGGATGACCGGGAAGATTATGTGTACAAAACCAACAGGGAGAAATACACGGCTGTTATTGACGAAATAGTTTCCCTGGTTAAAGCAGGAAGGCCGGTTCTGGTTGGTACTACGTCGGTTGAAATTTCGGAATTGCTAAGCCGAATGCTGAAAATGAAAGGCATCAANNGAAAGCCAGATCATCGCCGGGGCGGGCGCCTTTGGCGCAGTGACCATCGCCACCAACATGGCCGGTAGAGGAACGGATATTAAGCTAACACCAGAGTCGAGGGCTGCAGGCGGACTTGCCATAGTGGGAACGGAGCGGCATGAATCTCGACGTGTAGACCGGCAGCTGCGGGGTCGTTCGGGCAGGCAGGGAGATCCTGGTTCTTCCCAGTTCTTTGTTTCGCTTGAAGACAATTTAATGAGGTTATTCGGTTCGGACAGGATAGCCAAACTGATGGACCGTTTGGGATTGGAAGAAGGTGAAGTGATCCAGCATTCAATGATTACAAAGTCCATTGAACGGGCACAGAAAAAAGTTGAAGAAAACAATTTCGGTGTGCGTAAACGACTGTTGGAGTATGACGACATCATGAATTCTCAGCGTGAAGTTGTATACACCAAGAGACGGCATGCGCTTTACGGAGAGAGGCTCAGTGTCGATATCGCCAACATGATTTATGAAATTGGTGATTCATTGACGGCAGAGTATCAGGATATGGGTGATCCTGAAACGTTTAACCTTGAATTGATTAAGCATCTTTCAATAGAGTCTCCGTTTACTTCGGAAGAATTTATGGAGAAAAAGGCAGACGAATTATCAGACAAAGTGTTTGAATCCGCTGTAAAACATTATCAGAAAAAATCCGCACTCACTGCGGAAGCTGCCTTGCCCGTGATCAAAAACGTATTTGAAAACGAAGGCGGTCGGTATAAGAACATTGTCGTTCCGTTTACCGATGGAATCAAGACCATACAGGTTGTCGCAGACCTTGAAAAAAGCGTTGAGTCTGAAGGAAAAGACCTGATAAAGTCCTTTGAAAAAAATGTCATTCTCGCCATGATCGACGATGCCTGGAAAGAGCATCTGAGAGAAATGGATGACTTGAAACAATCCGTTCAGGGAGCTGTTTACGAACAAAAGGATCCATTGTTGATCTACAAATTCGAAGCGTACCAGTTATTCAAACAGATGCTCGATAAGGTAAACAAGGAGACCGGTGCGTTCCTGGTAAAAGGAAATCTACCCGTTCAAAATGAAAACGCCATTGGTGGTCAGACAGCGCCGCGGCACAGAGATACCAGTCAGCTTAAAGAGTCCAGGCAGGAAGACCCTGCTTTGACAGCAGGCAGACCGGCACCCGAAGGCCAGCCACAACAGCCAGAAAAATTGCANNAAGAAATTCAAGCAGTGCCACGGAAAAGCACAGCCGGTTTCCAACTAAACAATTGCTTTTGCGAAGAGGTCGTAGTGATCTGCCGAGGTGATTTCAACCCTGGCAAAATCGCCGATTCTTAAATGCAGGTCGTCCGTCTGGGGAATCAACACTTCATTATCTACTTCCGGTGAATCGTACTCAGTTCTGGCAATATAATTCCCCGATTCCACACGATCAACCAGAACCTTAAAAGCTTTTCCAACTTTCTCCTGATTCAGTTCATAGCTAATTTCACTTTGAACTTCCATTATCCGGTCTGCACGTTCCTGTTTAATTTCGTCCGGAACATCATCAACCTGGTTGAATGCATGGGTATTTTCCTCATGACTGTAGGTAAAGCAACCCAGACGTTCAAAACGGCTCTCCCTGACCCAGTTGAGCAATTCATCAAATTCGGCCTCACCTTCACCGGGGTAACCGGTAATCAGTGTTGTTCTCAACGCAATATCAGGCACTTTTTTGCGAATATCCTCGATCAATTTGATGGTCTTTTCACGGTTTATCCCCCGACGCATGCTTTTGAGCATATTGTCATTGATGTGCTGAAGCGGCATATCCAGGTAATTACACACGTTATCGTTCTCTGCAATTACATCGATCAAATCCATAGGAAAACCTGAAGGAAAGGCATAGTGCAATCGGATCCAGTCAATTCCATCCACATCAGAAAGTCTGGTTACCAGTTCGGATACATTTCTCTTCTTGTAAATATCCAGCCCGTAATAGGTCAGGTCCTGCGCTATGAGAAGCAATTCTTTTACTCCCTGCGCAGCAAGTGATTTTGCACTGGCCATTAATTCTTCAATCGGAGTGCTCCTGTGCCCTCCTCTCATGATTGGAATGGCACAAAACGAACACGGTCTGTCACATCCTTCGGCTATTTTGAAATAAGCATAATGAGAAGGGGTGGTTAACAGGCGCTCACCCACCAACTCTTTTTTATAGTCGGCTTTTAAGGTTTTAAGCAGTCTGGGTAAATCCCTGGTTCCAAACCACGCATCTACATCCGATATCTCCTGGGCTAGTTCATCTTTATAACGCTCACTCAGACAGCCTGTTACATACAGTTTTTCGACAGATCCATTCTTCTTGGCTTCGGACCATTCCAGAATGGTGTCAATGCTTTCTTCCTTGGCATTGTCAATGAACCCGCAGGTATTGATAATGACAATTTCTGAATCCAGCTTCTCGCTCTCATGAGAAACGTCAAACTTATTGGCTTTTAGCTGAGCCATCATAATCTCTGAGTCAAAGAGGTTCTTTGAACAGCCAAGGGTTATGACGTTTACCTTGTTTTTTTTGAGGGTTTTTGTTTTCATGAGGCCGGCAAAGATACGGAGGTGTATTTGATTTTAGATTCCAGATTCCTGATTTTTGAAGATCCCTATTTGTTAACTAGACGATGCTTTGATTTTACCATTTTTCGATTCTTCGATTTCACCGACTTGTAAAAATTATTCTGGAATCTGGAATCTGGAATCTGGAATCTGGAATCTGGAATCTGGAATCTGAAATCATCACCTCTCTCACAACGCC
>DNDT01000277.1 GCA_003487525.1 Flavobacteriales bacterium | reverse complement strand
CGCACAGCGGGATTTAAAAACAATATGAAGGGGCTTCTTAAAACCTTGAATCCGGAGAAAATAGACAGCCTGCTTTTAAATAGCGCTTACTCAAAACTCGCTTTTTCACAGCTGAAGAAGGCGGGATTCGATTTGGACAAGCAGCTTCTTTCGGATGAGTTACAGACGCAATGTGGCCATCTGGGCGGAGCGCACGGATTGTTGAGAATGGTTGATGCCATGGAGAAGGGGAAAAAATCTTCCGTACTTGTCGATTACGCAAATGGGGCAAATGTCATTTCGTTCAGCGTGCTTGCTTCTTTGGACAAATCACTGCCTCGTGAACTGGAGAATAGAACAGAAATTTCCGGCTATCAGGACTATCTAAAAGTTCGAAAACAGGGAGCATTTGAAGGGGAAACCTATGAAAAACTGAACCTTTTTTCATCTGAAATGATGCAGGAAAGAGAGAAAAATCAGTTTGTTTATTTGAAGGGATTTGAGTGTAAAAAATGTAAAACTGTCCATTTCCTGAAAGCAGCCAGGTGCAACAACTGTAGCGGAGAGATGTTCTATGAAAAACGACTTTCCAGGAGCGGAATGGTTTATTCCTTTACCGCCGAATATTATTTCCCTTCATCCTTTCCTCCAATCAATATGATCATCGTCGATCTGGAAGGTGGTGGCCGGCTTACTTTGCAACAGACTGACGACATGTATCAGGGCAAGGAATCGAAACTACATATCGGTGATAGCGTCAAGCTTGTGCTTCGCAAGATGATGGAAAACGACGGTAAACCGAATTATTTCTGGAAATGCGTCAAGGTGTAACATGGTGAAGAAAAGAGACATAGCGATCATAGGAATAGGTGTCACCGAATTCGGTGAACTCTTCAATCACAGTTACGACGACCTGGTAAGAGAAGCTTCCCTGCAAGCCATTGCCGACGCAGGAATTTCCATGGATCAGGTTCAGGGGGCGTGGCTTTCAACGGCCTTTCCTGAAATTGGGGTATTTAAAGGCAGAAGCGGGATGGACCTCGCTGAACCCCTCAATTTGTACAACATTCCGGTTACCCGGGTTTCCAACTTTTGTGCATCCGGGGCAGATGCCATTCGGAATGCGGCAAATGCGCTCAATGCGGGTGAATGTGACGTTGTAATGGCGTTGGGAGTAGAAAAATTACGCGATCGCTCCTCGCAGGACAGCATTGTCAAAATGATGGTGGAATTATCGCATCCATTTTACCAGAAGGGATTTACGGCAGCCGGGACCTTCGCGGTTTACGCAAACCGGATCATGCACGAATACGGCGTAACCAAGGAAGATATTGCCGGTGTTTCGGTGAAAAACCACGGACACGGATTCTTAAACGAGAAAGCGCACAGACGAATGTCGTGCTCAATTGATCAGGTATTGGGATCCCCCATGGTAGCCGATCCGCTGACGGTAATGGACAGTTGTCCAACGACCGACGGAGCTGCCTGTCTGATTATGGTTCGTGCGGAGGACGTGGATAAATCAAAACACAAGCCGATCTACATTCATGGTATCGGTCTGAGTATTTCCACGGGTTGGGATTTGCCTTTTTTCGATCCGAAACACGATTTTTTGTCCTTCAAAGCCACGCGGGATGCGGCAGACTCCGCCTATAATCAGGCAGGAATCACAAAACCAATGGATCAGATTGACCTGGTCGAGTTGCATGATTGTTTTTCGATAGTTGAGCTGCTCACATACGAGGATCTTGGATTATGCGGAAAGGGTGAAGCGAAAGACCTTATCCGGGGAAATGTGACCAAACTGGGTGGGGAAACACCGGTAAATGTCAGCGGAGGCCTGCTTTCCTGTGGACATCCAGTAGGAGCGACCGGAGTAAGGATGGTTGTCGAAGTATGCAATCATTTGCGTGGAAACGCGGGTGAACGTCAGGTAAAAGGGGCAAAAACGGGTCTGACACATAACATCGGAGGACCCGGTGCCATTGCAAGTGTTATTGTATTAAGAAACGAGAATTGAGATGAAAATTCTATTGAGTAAACCCGGTTTGGATGGACACGACGTCGGAGTAAAAGTATTGGCCCACGCTTTGACCGAAGCCGGTTACCAGGTCAAATATTCAGGTCTTCGAAAGTCGATCGAAGACATCGTGCGGATGGCAAGGGAATACAATGCAGATGTGATTGGCCTTTCCATTTTAAGCGGGACGCACCTCATCCTATGTGAAAAAATGAAGCAGGAAATGGAAGACCAAAAACTCACGATACCGTGGGTTGTGGGCGGAAACATTCCGGCCCAGGACGTGGAGCAACTTATCAAAACAGGGGCCTCTGCAGCGTTTGCAACCGGAACAAAAATTCAGGATGTCGTTGATTATTTTGAAGAATTAAAAATATCGATATGAGCGATCAAGTGGTAACTCAAAAGAAAAACACGGAAGTGAAGCGCGTCTTTTTGGAAAGTGGTATTGAGGTGGATACTGTGTATACAAATGCAAATGTCGAGGATTTAAACATCGGGCATGAAATGCCGGGAGAATATCCCTTTACCAGAGGAATACACCCAAGGATGTACAGGGATAAACCGTTCACCATCAGGCAGTACGCCGGTTTTGCCAGCCCGGAAGAAACCAACGAGCGGTTTCATTTTTTGATTAAAAATGGTCAGTCCGGATTAAATGTGGCCTTTGATCTGCCCACCCAGTGCGGCCTTGATTCGGATGACCCAAGGGCTTACGGAGAAGTTGGCCGGGTTGGTATGGCAGTCGATACCCTGAAAGATTTCGAAGTGGCGTTTAAGGGAATTGACCTCGATAAAATCACGGTGTCCATGACCATCAATGGATCGGCTATTGTATTGATAGCTATGTATATAGCGCTTGCGGAAAAACTTGGGTACAATATTAATACCCTGCGCGGTACCGCACAAAATGACATCCTAAAGGAGTTTATCGGTCGGGGGACCTGGATATTTCCGGTCGATAAATCCGTCAAGCTGGTTGTAGATACCATCGAATACTGCGCAAAAAATGTTCCAAAATACAGCCCTGTCAGTGTTTGTGGCTACCATATCAGGGAAAGTGGGGCAAATCCTGTCCAGGAAATGGCCTATGCATTTTGCATTGCCAAAGCCTATACCGATGGCGCCTTGTCCCGTGGAATTGACATCGATGATTTTGCATCCAGACTTTCGTTCAATTTTGACATTTACGGAAACCTGTTTGAGCAAATTTCCAAATTCAGGGGCGCCAGGCGACTTTGGGCCAAAATCATCCGGGAGGAATACAAGGCCAAGAACGACAAGAGTTGCTGGATGCGCATGATTGCCGGTGGAGGCGGAGGTGGATTAACCAAAGAACAACCCGAGAACAACATTATCCGAAGTGCTTATTACGCACTCATCAGTGCACTATCGGGAACACAGACAATGGCCTTGTGCAGCTACGATGAGGCGTACACCATTCCCACCGAAAAGGCGGCCGAAATCTCTCTGAGAACCATGCAAATCATGATTCATGAAATGGGAATATGCGATACGGTAGATCCTCTGGGAGGAAGTTATTACGT
>DNDT01000125.1 GCA_003487525.1 Flavobacteriales bacterium | reverse complement strand
CCGCTGGTGAACGGATTGAGGGATCGTTTGCTGAACACACCGGCCTTTAAAAAGTTGGCCATTGTCGGTCCGTCTGCACAAGGTGCCCAACTGGAGGGAAGCAAGGATTTTGCCAAACGGTTTATGGCCAAGTACCGTATTCCCACAGCTGCGTATCAAACCTTTGAAAAAGGCCAGGCTGCTCAAGCACATTCCTTTCTGGATACCTTGACGCCACCCTACGTGCTGAAAGCAGATGGACTTGCAGCCGGAAAGGGAGTCCTGATATTGGATGACATTAACGAGGCAAAAGCAGAATTGTCCTTAATGCTGGATGGAAAATTCGGGCAGGCAAGTTCCAGGGTTGTCATTGAAGAATTTTTGGACGGCATTGAAATGTCTGCCTTTGTGATAACGGATGGAAACACCTATGTAATGCTGCCCGAAGCAAAAGACTATAAGAGAATTGGAGAAGGCGATACGGGATTGAACACCGGAGGCATGGGGGCTGTTTCACCCGTCCCTTTTGCGCGCGGATCGTTTATGGAAAAAGTTGAAAAACAGGTGGTTATTCCTACAATACACGGCATAAAGGAAGAGGGATTTGACTACAAGGGGTTTGTCTTTTTCGGTCTGATCAATGTGAAAGGAGATCCGTTTGTCATTGAATACAATGTCCGGATGGGAGATCCCGAAACGGAAGTGGTCATTCCCAGAATCAAATCAGATTTGCTGCCGTTATTGGTAGATTGCGGAAAGGGTGAAATGAAAAACACCGTATTGGACTGCGACAACCGATTTGCAACCACTGTTATGCTGGTTTCCGGCGGATACCCGGAATCGTATGAAAAAGAAAAGACCATCTCGGGTCTTGACCAATCAACGGATTCGCTCGTTTTTCATGCCGGAACCAAAAAGATGCAGAGTGGTATTGTGACCAGCGGAGGTCGGGTAATAAGCGTAACTTCTTATGGAAATGACTTGAAAGCAGCACTGGCAAAATCATACAGCACTGCCGAGAAAATTAGTTTTGAGAAGAAGTATTACCGAAAGGATATCGGTTTTGATCTGTAAGAAACAGGCTATTCGATCGTCCCGTTTTTTCGGGCTTCAGCGCTCAATTTGCGTTGCCAGTTCAGCCAGTAAATAACTCCCAGAAACATAAGAACTGCATAAAAGTAGTTGGGTATGTTTCCTAGCTCCTTTAGAATTTGAAAAGACCAGGTGAACATATCCCCGATCAGGTAAATGAAATCCTTGAATTCTGACATTGCAAATTAATTGATAATTTCAGAGCAAAAATATAAAATATTCATTGGCAGAGCGACCTCTGGAAAATTTGATTTCAAATCGTCTTCATGTTAACACGAATTTTTAGCACAAACAGGGTATTTATTTTCGCATTCTTGCCTTTCGTGTTGTT
Organism: Flavobacteriales bacterium; assembly: GCA_003487525.1. Lineage (GTDB taxonomy): Bacteria > Bacteroidota > Bacteroidia > Flavobacteriales_E > Vicingaceae > UBA11591. The sequence continues at coordinate 3,936 of DNDT01000125.1, read as the reverse complement.
CATTTTGAGGGGAGTCTCGGTTTTTAATTCTCCGCCTGTTCAGGTCTCCGGACAGTTTCCATGGATTGCGGATATTTTCTTTTTTATCAATCAATACTCTTCTTTAAATGTGATTCTGACTGTGGGTTTGATTACGGTTCAGGCCTATTATTTGGCCCGAATATGTGATCAGCAGCGTCTTTTTCATCAGACCTCCAATCTACCTGGATTCATATTGGCCATAAATTACTCACTCTTCACCGCCTTTAATTACCTGTCGCCGGCCTTGGTTGCAAACCTCTTTCTCATTTTGGCAATGCAGCGAATCATGAGTGTTTACAATCAGGCATATGTAATTCCAGTCTTGTTCAGGGCTGGGTTTTACATTGGTATTGCCGGTGTATTTTACAAACCTTCACTTTTTTTCTTCATCCTCATCAGCTATCAACTTTTCATTTCTCGCACGTTCAACTGGAGGGAGTACCTGATTCCCTTTCTTGCCATGCTCCTGCCGTTCTTTTACCTGTATTCGTATTATTTTCTTTACGATGATGATTCAACAGTGATGAACTGGTTTGGTTACGGACAGCAATATTTTCTTGAGGAGAGCAAGGGAATGTTGCCTTGGCTTGCCCCTATTATGGCTTCGTTGATAACTTTGATCGCCCTGGGAAATCTTTTATCCACCAGCCTAAAAAGAACGAGCCGGACGAACAACCTGTATAAATGGTTGTTTTCTGCAATGGTTCTGGGATTCATTCTCACTTTCTTCTTCACAATCGATGTTCATTCGTCCTTATTATTGAGCTTGCCGGCTGTAAGTATTATACAGTCCTATTTCTTTCTCGGAATTAGGAAGAATTGGATTCGGGAAGCCTTGGTTTACCTGGTAATAGGCGTTATCGTAATCAGAGAGCTTACCTTAATTTAAGATAAACCGAACCAAATTGATCGTTCTCTTCTCCACTCGTATTACTTTCTTAATTTTGAAAAAAAATTAGGCAATGAAATTTGGTGTTGTAACATTTCCGGGTAGCAATTGTGATCACGACATGATTTATGTTTTGGAAACCATTCTGGAACAGGAAGTAGTTAACCTTTGGCATAAGGATCACGACTTGCAGGGCTGCGACTTTATCATTTTACCCGGGGGATTTTCTTACGGGGACTACCTTAGATCGGGTGCGATTGCACGATTTTCACCGATCATGGACGAGGTGATCAAATTCGCCGAAAACGGCGGCTACGTCATGGGGATTTGCAATGGATTTCAAATTCTTTGTGAAGCCGGTTTGGTTCCGGGAACCTTGCTCCACAACGATCATGAGAAATTTGTCTGTAAGAATGTCTATTTGAAAGTGGAAACAACAGATTCACTTATTACCTCGGACTGTTCGAAAAATCAAGTGATGAAAATTCCCATCGCCCATGCGGAAGGCAGGTATTACATCGGGGAAGAAGAATTGAAAAAGCTGAACGAAAATGATCAGGTGTTATTTCGCTATTGCGATGAGAATGGATCGACAAATGAGTCAGCCAATCCAAATGGATCACTTGAGAACATTGCCGGTGTGTGCAATATAAACCGAAATGTATTTGGCATGATGCCGCATCCCGAAAGGGCAGCCGACGAAGAATTGGGAAATATTGACGGAAGGGTGATTTTCGAATCGATCCTGTCCCGGATTAAAGTTAAGCTATGAGAATACTTCTGATTTCGTTGTTACTTCTACCATCATTGTTGTTTTCACAAGACTGGTGGACAAAAACAAGAAAAGAAGCGGTTCCTGAAGACCTCACCACAACCACCTTGCTGGTCGAAAAGTTTAAAACCCTCAAACTTGACGATGCGCCACCACAGGCATTTCTCGATAAAGAAAAACGAACCGAACATCCCCTGATCAAAAAAACAAATGACGATCTGGAGGATTACAATGCCGACCTGAAGTTGTTTTTTAAAAATTACAAGTACGAATACAAGGTTGTAAGTAAGAAAAGTGCCGAAGACGTTGAGAAATATCCCTTATCCATGTCGAAATACACATTGAAACACGAGGTGTATCTCCGCAAATATCAAAAAGACGGAATCACNNACTTTGATCAAAACCTCAGATGTCTCAGTCCATCACTATTCTCAATGGTGATGCTGCTGCCTTTTACGGTAATCAGGCCTTCTTCCTTAAATTCCGAAATGGTGCGAATGACGGATTCTGTCGAAGTACCTACAATGCTTGCCAGATCATCCCTGGATATCGCCATGCTGAAATTTCCGGGATCTTTTTTGTACTTGTCCTCCAGTAGAATCAATGCATCAGCCACACGTTTTCTGACACTGTTGTAGGCAAGATTCAATAATTCACCTTCTTTTTCTGAAAGATTGTTCGACAGGATTTTAATGAAGCACCGCGACACCTCTTTGTTTCGGGAAATCAGATCCAGAAAATCCTGCCTGGGAATCTTTATGACCTCCGTGTTTTCTATGGCCGCAGCGGCTTCCTTGTAATTTTCATCTTCCAGAATGGCTTTAAATCCAAGGAATTCTCCTTCGTGATACAAGTTGGTAATCAGCTCTTTTCCGTCGTCGTTTATTTTATACGTTTTGACCTTGCCTTTGTGGATAAAGAAGAGTCCGTTTGGATAATCCCCTTCGTGGTAGAGGTTTTCCTTCTTCTTGTACTGTTTTGTTTTGTGGTCGGAGGATAATTTTTCCAGTTCCTCAATGCCAGAGGCCTCATCAATAAACTCATGAATGCCTTCGAGCGTGGTTTTAAAATCTTTCTTGAATGCATCTGCCCTTTTGAAACGGCTTTCCACGGCGTTCAACAGATCCATTTCTTCAAATGGCTTTGTGATGTAATCGTCTGCACCGAGGTTCATTCCTTTTCTGAAATCCGATGAATCGGCTTTTGCTGTCAAGAAAATAAACGGAATGGCTTCGGTTTTTTCGTCTTTGCTAAGCATATACAGCACCTCGTATCCATCAAGCTCCGGCATCATGATATCGCATATGATCAGGTCCGGCAAGGTTTTTTTCGCTTTAAGCACACCCGCCTTTCCATTCTCGGCTACAATCACTTCATAATTTGAAAGCTCCAGAATTTCTGCGGTATTTTCACGCATATCCGCATTATCTTCAATTAAAAGTATTTTTTTCATTTGGCGTTATCTTTCAAAGGTAATGTTACGATAAAAGTTGTTCCCTTACCCGGTTTTGATTCGAATTCAATTGTACCATTTAACAAAGCAACATATTTTCCGACTATATTCAACCCCAAGCCAGTACCTTCTATATTCGTCACATTTCTGGCTCTGAAAAACCGCTCGAACAAATGATGTTGCTCATCTACCGGAATTCCTATGCCCTTGTCAGAGACCATCAGAGTAAGTACATTGCCTTTTAGCTGCACGTCCAGCTTAATGTCCTTTCCCTCATGTGAGTATTTGATTGCATTTGATGTCAGGTTGATTAGAATGTTTTTAATGATTTTGGCATCCTCGCGAATCATGTTTGTTTCACAGTCAAATGTGGTAATCACCCGTTGGTTCTTTTTGAGGGTGGCCTCCATTTCGTCGATTAAGTCCGCAACCAATTCGTTGATATCAAAATCGACCGGACTGGTTTTGACGTTTCCTTCTTCAAGCCTGTCCAGAGAAAGAAAATCGTTCAGAATGCCATTCAGGTTTTGGACCGAGCCTTTAATCCTTCCAATATGCTTTGATATTTTTTCTTCATTCACTCCTTCATTGTATCTGTCTACCAGGGAGATGGAAGAGAGAATGGTACTGAGCGGAGTTCGAAATTCGTGCGAGGCCATCGAAACAAATCGCGATTTTAATTCATTCAATGCCCGTTCCTGATTCAGGGCATTTACCATTTCTTTTTCTGCTCTCTTTTGCACGGTTGTATTTCGTTCCACGACAAGGATCTGGTTGATCTTGTCATTATTATCAACCAGG
>DNDT01000238.1 GCA_003487525.1 Flavobacteriales bacterium | reverse complement strand
TACTTAAGGTATGTGGAAAAGGCGGAGGGTTTGATAAGATAGTGCAGGTTTACAATGCAGAAGATCTCTTTAATGCCCTAAAGACTGCCGAATACGATGTAATCGTCGTTGACCCCAGAAAAGAACATGGGTTCGGAATGGATACCGTATTAAAAGTTCAGGACACATTTAACAAGCAGCGGATTCTTATTATCTCAGATGTCAGTGACGAAGACAAGGTCCTTCAAATATTGGAGAGGGGAGTGCAGGGATACCTGACTTATGAATGCGATGAAGATGAAATTATTCATGCAATATTTTCTATTTCGAAGGGTGAAAAATTTTACTGCAATAAGGTTTTGGATATTGTTTTTAATAAACATCTGTATAAAAAAACAGAGGACAATTGCGACGCCACGAGTTTGACTTCCAGGGAAACCGAAGTAGCGTGTCTGATCGCAAAAGGCAATACAAACAGAGAAGTTGCCGAACATATGTACCTCAGTCCGCATACGATTCATACGCACAGAAAGAACATAATGAAAAAGCTCGGGATCAGATCTGCATCCGAACTTACTCTTTATGCGGTCAGTACCGGACTAATTGAAGCCTAAAATACCATCATAAGGGTAGGCACCCTCCAAATACATCCTAGTAATTTTGCTTAGTAATTAAGAAAACATGGTCTTACACCATGAAAAAATAGCATTAATAGATAAAACTAACTCATGAAAACAATAATAACATTAGCAATGTCACTGGTTTTGGTCAGTGCTTCTTTCTCACAGGTTACGGACACAGTCTCACTGGGCGCTTCGTATGCAAACGAAGTTTTTTACTCTCTGGCTACAGGTGAAAAATCGGGCAGTTTGAAGAATGATTGGGACATTGCATTTGAAACAACACAACCCGGAGCAGCCATTCTAATAAACGACGGAAACGGTACGGAATTATGGGTTTATCCCGGTGATACCTCAGATTGGGCAAGTCTAACGGACACAACAGGATTAGGTACTTGGACCCAGCAATACAACTCGGAAGAATCCTGGTTGGACGGAGCTTTCAATCGCAGTGCAACAGGTCATCCTGACTACGGATGGGGTGAATACAACGGCATCAGTCATATCGTAGAAGGAAATAAAATATTTGTCTTAAAGCTATCGGATGGCACCTATCAGAAAGTATGGATTAAAGATGTGACTCAAGGTGTTTTTAGTTTTAAGCATGCTGAATTGGGTGGATCCACCATGGATCACACCCTCGATTCAAAAGATTTTGCGGGAAAGAAATTTGGTTATTTCTCTCTGCAATTTCACAACAAACAGGACAAAGAACCCGCCAAGGGTGAATGGGACCTTAAATTTGCAAAATACACGGCCATGGTTCCAACCCCATACGTGGTAACAGGAGTTCTTCAGGCCACTGATGTACAAGCAGCAAAGGCTTACCCTGTAAATGATCCGTTGACATACGTTGATCTTCCTGCACAGACATTTATGGAAGAAATAAATATCATTGGGTCTGATTGGAAAAGCTTTAATATGTCGACCTTTTTGTATGAAGTAGCTGACAGCACCGTATATTTTGTAAAAACCGAAGATTATGCCATTTGGAAGGTTGTATTCACCGGATTTGGCGGAAGTGCAACCGGAGATTTTATCTTTACCAAGGAGAAACTAATTGAAGCCGGCATTGGAGACAACAATGAGCTTCCAGAGTTCAGGATATATCCAAATCCCGCTTCAAATCAAGTCAATCTGGTTTTTGACGCACCTTTAAACTCTGACTACACGGTATCGGATATAAATGGTCGTCGCTTGTTGCAAGGATCACTTAGTGCCGGTGAAATTCTGCATAATCTCAATGTATCTTCATTGCAGACANNATCGTTACCGTAAGGAGCGGTCAAAACCTTCGAAGTGAACGCCTGATTATCACTCAATAACGGGTTGAAAGTTGGGGAAAAATGAAGACGCTTAATAAGGTTCTTATTACAGCTTTATTTTCGCTGGCCTTTACGTCGGACGTATTTTCACAACAAGGAATAATTGTAAAAGATGAAACGGACGGAGCCCTGTATGGGGCTCACGTCAGTTTTAAGGAACTAGGACGTCAGGGAAATGGTCTGACTGTCCTGACCGATATAAACGGTAAAGCCATTGTTCCTGAATCGTTCATCGCTTCCAAAAACAAGATTATTGTCAGTGTAAGTTATCTGGGATATGAAACCTGGTCCGACACCTTGTCGAATCCTATTTCAGCAAAAATCAAGCTTAAACCCGATAAAATCAGTCTGGAAGGAGTTGTCGTAACAGGTCAGTATTCGGCAAACAACCCCGAAAAGTCACTGCACAAGGTTAAAATTATTGACCGCGAACAANNGAAGCACTGAAGTATGAAACCAATCTGAGAATGTCACAGGACAATGCTCTGGGTAGCTCAGCGAGCCTTCAAGGGGTTTCGGGTGAGAACGTGAAAATCATGATTGACGGGGTACCTGTGATCGGAAGGCAAGACGGTAACATCGATTTGAATCAAATCAATATGAATAACATTGAACGGATTGAAATCGTGGAAGGTCCATTGTCGGTGAATTACGGGACGAATGCTTTGGCCGGAACCATTAATCTAATTTCCAGAAAGGATCAGAAAGAGAATGTTGTCACCGGATTTAACACCTATTACGAAAGCGTTGGGCAGTACAACATAGATGGCAGGGTCTCTTTGTCAAAAAAAGCACATCGAATTGGTTTTTCGGGAGGGCGAAATTACTTTGACGGCTGGAGTGACGGAGAAGAATTCACCCTGATTCCAAAATCTGAACCGGCCGACACTTCCAGGATTAAACAATGGAATCCCAAGGAACAGGTATTTGGGGATGTTCAGTATCAGCTCACATTAAAATCAAATACGATCAGACTTTTTGCAAATGTGTTTGAGGAAGCCATCCTTGACAGAGGCAGCCCGAGGGCGCCATATTATGAATCAGCTTTTGATCAGCATTTTAAAACGTTTCGTTATTCAATCGGCGCGGATTTATCGGGGACAACCTCGGAAAAAGTTAGCTGGAAATTCCTGACTTCGTACAACGACTACGTAAGATCAAAGGAAACGTATTTTAAAGATTTAACGAACCTGGAGGAACAATTGAGTGCCAATTCGGCCGACCACGACACAAGCAGGTTTGAATCGGTCATGAACAGGGCCAGTGTGGTACTGGGTCGGGCTTCTGCCAGAATACGTGGTGAAATAGGATACGATCTGTTTTTTGAAACCGCTTATGGTAAAAGGATTATGGAGAAAACTGCATCCATGGGTGATTATGCCCTATTTGGAAGCGTAGAATGGAATGTCAGTCCGCAACTGTTGATTAAACCCGGACTCAGGATTGCTCACAATACGAAATACAACGCGCCGCCTGTACCTGCAATAAACATAAAATACGCAAAGGGAAAGTCCAATCTTCGCGCTTCATATGCAATGGGATTTCGAACGCCCTCACTGAAGGAACTTCATTTTGAGTTTGTGGATGTCAATCACAACATTCATGGAAACGATGATCTGGGGGCCGAAACATCACATAACTTCCAATTGGATGCCGGTTATAAAATGGTGACAAACCAGACGGTGACGAACTTTGAACTTGGTTTATTCTACAATAACATCAGCAATATGATATCGCTGGCGCAACAAGGTGGTTCGGCTACATATTCTTACATAAACATTGGCAAATACAAGACTCACGGAATTGAAGCAGGGGTGAATTATACACACAATCACTGGAAGAATACGGTTGGATTTGCCTATACGGGTCGTTCAAACCAAATTGATGATTCGGTCATGGTCAACGGAATGAGCTACAGCCCTGAAATGAGACTGACCATTCTGTATGAATTCAAAAAACTTGAAGGAAACCTGAGTTTTAATTACAAGTACAACGGAGAACTTCCGTCCTATACAGTGGATGAAGGCGGAGAGATCGTTGAAACCAAAATACAGGCCTATCAGCTACTGGATCTTATTGGAAGTAAATTTTTCTGGTCCAGGAGAATTACCCTTTCGTTTGGCGTCAAAAATTTGCTGGACGTGAAAAATATTCAGAATTCAGGTCCCGCAGGTGGTGTTCATAGCGGAGGAGCAGGTGATGTGCCAATTTCCTGGGGACGCAGTTATTTTGCCTCGTTAAAATTTAATATGGGATGGAAGTAAAACGATTTTTTCAGATTGTCTTTTTAACATCGATTCTAATCGGTTGCATGAAGGATGAAATTCCGGTGCCGGCATCCCCTAAAGGCGATCTGAACACCTCACAGATTCTGATGGGAAGCGATTACAAATACCAAATCTATTACGACCTTGAAACCGACAGTGTAATTAAGCAAAATTACAAAACAGAATGGGATCTTGGGTTCGAATGCAACAATGAAGGCTGGCATGTCGTCTTAAACACATCCAAGTTGATGACCGCTAGCCGAACCTCCTTTGATCTTTTGAGCGAAGTACTGGATACCAATGTCATTGATGGCTGGGAGTACGATGAAGTATCCGGAAATCTCGATTCAACGGCTATAGGTGATTGGCGGGGTTTTAATAAAGTATTTATCATTGACCGGGGATACAATGAAAAAGGAAAGAGACAGGGTTTTTATAAAATCATTTTTGATGATGTAAAGGATGGATCGTTCTATTTCAGGTTTGCAGAATTAGGGAGTACCGAAGAAAAAAGTTTTGTCCTGAGCACCGATCCGTCAATCAACTACATGTACTTTAGTTTCGACAATGAAGGGTCTCAGCTGGCTCTTGAGCCGGACAAAGAAATTTGGGATCTGGTATTCACTCAATATACTTATGTCTTTTTTGATGTGGATGTTCCTTACCTGGTGACCGGCGCACTCAACAATCCGTATAAGTGTCTCGCAAAGCAGGATAGCTTATTGAAGTTTGAAGACATTACAAGGGAAATAGCCCTTGGAATGGATCTGAGTGACGAAATAGATATCCCGGGATACAGATGGAAAACCTACGACTTTGACAATTCCTATTACGAAATAAATACCGAAAAAAATTACATCATCCAAACGGCAACCGGTTTGTACTATAAGCTCCGTTTCATCGATTTTTACAATGACAGCGGCGAAAACGGTTATCCAAAATTCGAGTTTCAGTCGCTCTGAAATCGAGGGATAAGAACTTAACAATTTGATCCTATTCAAATTGTTCTTATCTTATGTTACACATTTTCAAAAATCTAGCCGTCATGAATAAACTTTTGGCATCGCTTTTATGCTGTTTTTTGATTTCGTCAATTACAGCTCAACAACTTCAGCATACGTCCTGGAAAACCGTCACAAAGGGCGGCACTGATACAAATATTGTTATTGCCACTGCAGACACCCTGTACCTTAACGGACCGACCGGTTCCAATCTGGTGACAGCCTTGTTCGAAGAAAACGGAAACACCATATTGATCAGAGATCTGTCAGGGCCGGTTTCCTGTGTCAATCCAGACACGGGGCACTATAGTTTTAACATTAGCAACGACACCCTGGTATTTAGCCTGATCTACGACAGTTGTGGCAGCAGAGCTTTTGTTCTTGATGGTGCCGTACTGTGGAGAAACAATTTTCCAACGGCAACAATTGAAACGAGATTTAACGAATCCTTGTTGTCGGTATTTCCAAACCCGAGTAATGGTCAGATAACCATAATTACGGAAGAAAACGGGATAATGGAAATACGCAACCCAGGCGGAAAAATTGTGTGTAAAACAAGCATTACCAAAGGAAGATCGACCTGGGATACGCAGTTATCTGATGGGATTTACATTCTGTTGTACAAATCCAAAACCAACTTGGTTCGCGAACTGATAACTGTGAGGGAATAGAAAGTTTTGTGTTTTTGATCACTTGGATTAATCTAAAATTAATTTTAAGATAAAATCACTGACAACGTGCATTTCAAAGGCATATAGCGCTTTGATAGCCACGCTTCCCATAAGCTGAATTAAATGATTAGGAAATTAAGCAAATGTTAGGCATATTTGCGATAATCATCGTCTCAAAGAATCGCATCAGACTTATCTTTATGTTGTTTGATCCTTGTGGAAAAAGTGATTTGTAGGATTAAACCTTTCTAAAAAGAAATTGAAGAGACGTATTTTTAAACGCGAGCTTTTTAAATAAGAGAGCCCGGTAAAAGTAAAAAGCAAGAAATGGCTATTTTGTTAAAAGGAGCATTGCAACAAATAATTAAATCAACAAACAAAGAAGAAGCCCAGGAAGTTGAGTCGGTCATGTCAAATGACAAACGACCGGAATGGTTGTCTTTTGGAGGATACAACAGTAAAAAGTATCAGCCTGACGCGGTAGTTCGCTACAAAGGATACACTGATATCTATTCAATAGAAAACAAACTAAGCCGGAAAGTTACCTCAGATCATCTTCAAAAATGGATTTTATTCAGCCTGGAGGCACGCAAGATGGGCGGAATGCTTTATCTCATTGTCGACGACAGCCTTGGAAAAGACGTAAAGGAAGTATTGGCCCAAAAGAAAATACGTGCAGAAGTCATTCCGGTCGTTCCTGAAAAGAAAGCTGCATCGGCAGCCGTGGCCGCTAAAAAAGCTAAAAAATAGTCTGTTGTTTCACTGACTTTTTTTCATTTTGAACTAAAACCCCACAATGTTGGGGTTTTTTTATGCGTTATTACCCTGTCGTTTTAATTTAGTTGGAACCCAGTTGAATGATTTTTTCCGGAATGAGCATAAAGAAAACAGTAGCACTATTTTTAACCCTGATCCTGGAGTTGTCTGCATTCCCGCAGCAAACAATACTCGATCGATTTCAGGCCAACACGGTTGATTCGCAGGTTTACCTAAGCTGGACCATTAAAAAGGGCAGTACATGCAACGGTATTAAAATAACACGAAGTGCGGACAGCCTGAATTTTGTTGAAATCGGAAGAATTGACGGTGTATGCGGAGATGCGTCTTCAGCAGTTAATTACTCATTCATCGATGCCACTCCCTTGTTAAACAGAAAAAACTTTTACAGACTTGATTTGGGTGATGTCGGTCCCTCTGAAATAATTTCAATTGACGTAATCTCT
>DNDT01000240.1 GCA_003487525.1 Flavobacteriales bacterium | reverse complement strand
GGATTGGCACTCGTGAAAAGAATCGTTGAAAAATGGGGCGGTGTGGTATGGGTTGAGTCTGAGGTTGGGCAGGGCAGCACATTCTTTTTTACTATACCTCAATCCTAGGAGAGAAAACGAAGATGAATGGTAATAAACCAATATTATTGGTCGAAGATGACGAAGTCGATATCATGACCGTTCAGCGGGCATTAAAGGAGGTAAAGGTAATGAATCCTCTTGAATTCACAAACAATGGTGAGGAAGCACTTGAATACCTGAACAACCCGCTAAAGCGTAGACCTTGTGTTATTTTGCTGGATATTAACATGCCACGCATGAACGGTATTGAATTCCTCAGGGAGAGGGAAAAGGATCTGGATTTGAGAACCATCCCTGTGGTTGTTTTAACTTCCTCTCGCGAAGAGCAGGATTTGTTGCAAAGTTATGAGCTAGGTATCTCTGGATATATGATCAAGCCGGTGGATTACAAACAATTCGTTGAAACAATCCGTGTTATTGACCTCTATTGGACACTGAGTCAATTCCCTTCCACCAATCCAAGTCACGAATGAAAGATGGAAGAGAGTCTGAAAGTTCTGTTGATTGAGGATGAGAAGATCGATCAAATGGCCTTTGATCGCTTTGTTAAGCATAAAGGGTTGGCTTATGATGTCACCATGGTGGATTCAATACCTGAGGCGAAATCCATCCTCCAGCAACAAAAATTCGATATTGTTCTCACGGATTATTTCTTAGGCATGGATACGGGGATTGATTTACTTCGGGAGATACATGATAATACACCTTGTATTATTATTACCGGGTTAGGGGATGAAGAGATTGCCGTCAGAGCCTTGAAACTTGGGGCAGTTGATTACATATCTAAAGATCCACAAGGTAATTACCTGAAAACTTTGCCTTCGGTGGTAGAAAACGCCATCAAACTCAAACGTACGGAAACTGAACTGCTTCAGTATCGCCAGAATCTTGAGAAGATGGTTGTTGAGCGTACGGAAAAAATCTCCCAAATCAACGAACAACTCAGTCAGGAAATCATCGAACGAAAGAAAACCGAAGATGCGTTGCGCACAAGTGAAGACCGCGTACAACAAGCTGTCCGTGTAGCAAATATCGGCATTTTCGATCACGATCACATATCCGATACCATATTCTGGTCGCCGGAACAACGGAAACATTACGGATTGGGTATCGATGAAACAGTTACACTTGAGTTGTTTTTGGAGCAGGTATTTCCGGATGATCGCGAGCAAATTGCCAATGCGGTTCGACGCGCTCATGATCCTGCAGGGGATGGTTTGTTTGATGTAACACATCGGATCTTCCGAAGGGATGGGACTGTTCGTTGGATAACAACGAGGTCACAAACCTTTTTTGTAGGTGACGGTCNNGTCCTGCCCGTCATCCGGCGCGGACGGTTGGTGCAGTTATCGATATCACTGAGCGTAAAGAATCAGAAACACAGGTTTTGTTGCAGGCATCCGCTCTAGATGCTGCTTTAAACGGCATAATTATCACAAATACTGAAGGGAAAATTCTCTGGGCAAATCCCTCCTTTGAAGAAATATCCGGCTATTCCCGGTCTGAACTAACTGAAGACCCACCTGATTTTATACGTCAAGTTGAACAAAATACTGCTCATTTTGCTGAATTACTGGGGGTAATTCAATCCGGACAACCCTGGCGGGGAGAGATGCATGCGACTCGAAAAGATGGTGTGCCATTTATCGTGGAAATGACGGTCACACCTGTATTTGACGCGGCAAACAATACAACACACTTCGTTGCGATCCTTCAGGATATCACCGAAAAGATCCACGCGCGGGAAAGATTGGAATATCAAGCCACGCATGATGTCTTGACCGGTTTACCCAACCGTTTGTTGTTCAATGATCGATTGACCCATGCGCTTGCTATTGCGAAACGCACCGACAGTCAGGGCGCAGTCATATTAATTGACCTTGACGATTTCAAGGCTATTAATGATGCCTTTAGTCATGATGAGGGAGACAATTTCCTAGTAAAGACTGCTGAACGCTTTGGATTACACCTGCGTGAAAGTGATACCATTGCTCGTATTGGGGGGGATGAATTTGTCATTTTGATTGAGGATATCGATCATAAAGATGCTGAAATCGTTGCAAATAAAATTAATCAAATCCTATCCATACCAATTGAAATTAAGGGAAATGGCCTAGTGGCAACAGCAAGTATTGGTATCAGTATGTTTCCCCAAGACGGTGACTCGATTCAGGTTTTGTTAAAAAATGCAGACCTTGCGATGTATTATGCAAAGGAAAGAAAAAATTCCTTCCAGTTTTACACTAATCAAATGGCGGCAAAAGTTGAAAAGCAATTGGAACTGACAAACTATTTGAGATATGCGTTGCAAAATAACATTTTCCAATTGAATTACCAACCACAAGTCGATTCCGCAACTGGAAGAGTGGTTGGTGTAGAGGCACTTCTGAGGCTGCCCCATCCTGAAAAAAAATGGATATCTCCGGGCGAGTTTATACCCCTGGCTGAAAAAACGGGTTTAATCACGGACATGGATGAATGGGTGCTTCGTACAGCTTGTAAAAAGATAAAAGAATTGGTTGATAATGGCTACCCCGATATTGTTATGGCTGTCAACGTATCAAATCGGTTCATGGGCCAACCATCTCTTGCTGAGATATTGGCTGAGATGTTTACAGAACTTAATCTTGATCCGGGTTGTCTGGAACTGGAGATTAGCGAGAGTAGTGTTTTTCAGAATTTGGATGCTACGATTATTGCTCTTGTAAAATTGAAGTCACTTGGCATCAAACTAGCGATTGATGATTTTGGTACCGGATATGCCTCTCTGAATTACATGACACGATTTCCCCTTAATACCATTAAAATCGATATGACCTTTACGAGAAAAGTATTGTCATCAAAAAGTGATGCTGCAATTGTTTCAGGTGTTATAGCAATTGCAAATCGTCTGGGACTGGATATTGTCGTAGAAGGAGTGGAAAAGGAGGAACAATTGGAATTCTATTCAAATTTGAACTGTCATATTATCCAAGGGTATTACTATAGCCCTGCTGTTTCAGGGGATAAACTCATGGACTTGTTGGATATCGGTTTTTCGCCATTCTGTCGTGATTGAATTATCCTTATCTGAAGAGCTACTTGTTTTTGGATGAAGTTTCCTGAATTTAGTACGTGTGTTGCGGATATGCCAGCGGAGGAAATGCCGCCAAGGACCTGCTGAACACTACACATCTGTCAGGGACGTTGCAATATCAATCCGCTTTTGAATTGGGTAGTAAAATTTTATTACTTTATATGCCAGATCATCCCGTCAGCACCACCATTCGAATTCTGCTTGTTGAAGATTCCAAGATTGATACAGAACTTATCCTGCGCCAGCTTAAAAAAGATGGACTGGATGTGGAATATAAACAGGTAATAACAGAGGATGAGTTCATTGCGGCTCTTGCATGGATTCCGGACATGATTTTGTCCGATTACTTCCTGCCTCAATTCAGCGGGACTCGTGCTTTGGAGATCATCAAGGAGAAAAATCAGGATATTCCCTTTATCCTGATTTCCGGCGCAGCAGATGAAAAAACGATCATAAATGCTTTTAAACGAGGCGCTAATGATTATTTAATGAAGGACCGCCTTGGACGACTCGGTGCTGCCATACAGCATGCGTTGGAGCAAAAGCGTCTACGCGAAGAAAAGAGACATGCCAATGAAGCGTTACGCAAGAGCGAAGAACGTCTTGAATTGTTCTTTGCACAATCATTGGATGGCTTTTTTTTCATGATGCTCGATGAACCCGTGCGCTGGGATGATACGGTGGACAAGGAAAAAGTCCTCGATTATGTCTTTACCCATCAGCGCGTGACGAAAATCAACGATGCCATGCTCGCACAGTACAAGTCCACAGGTGAACAGTTTATCGGTTTGACCCCATCTGAACTTTTTTCTCATGACCTGAAACAAGGCAGAGAACTATGGCGGGAATTATTCAATACCGGACACATGGTCAGTATAACTGATCAACGCCGTTTTGATGGAACGCAGATATGGATTGAAGGGGATAATGTGTGTTTGTATGATAATGATAGAAGAATTATCGGACACT
>DNDT01000517.1 GCA_003487525.1 Flavobacteriales bacterium | reverse complement strand
AAAGAACTTTCGAAAATTGTGAAAAAGACCAGCGAAGAATTCGGCTTACCATACCATGTTCAGCCAAATTTTATCACTGCGCTCAAGCACCATACGCGCATGCTTAAAATGCTTGGAAAATTCGATACGTTGCCTGTTCTGGGTTAACGAGATTTTTTCTTAAACGATTACTCGAAGCTATATTTAAGGGAGTTGAACAAGGCTTCAACACCTCCGTTGGAATGGTTTAGTCCCATATCCAAAGCTCTCTCCAGCAGGTATTTTGCATCTTCTACTTTAAGGGTGTGTTTGGTACGGTCAAAGTAATATTTGCGTATCTCGTCCAGAGTAATAGTCATATCGGTTAGGATTGGATTAACTTCACGCTCTTGCATAATTCAAAGTTGAAAAATGACGCGTTATTTTTCAATCCTAATTTTCAACAATTCATTCATATCTGAATGAGATAGATCGAAAATCCGAATAAAAACAGGGCAACTTTAGAGTCTTCGGTGTTGATAAGTTTAAGTTTTCCTTCTTTTGAAAACAAAAAACAATCCTCCGATTCCTATCATTATGAGCAGTATTGAAATAATTTCTGCCTGAGTGGCCTGATATCCAAATAGGTGGTAAGGTGGGTTAATTCGTATTTTTTCAATGGCAAATCGCTCAATACCAATGGCGATTAAGTAGACAGAGAACATGGTACCGGGAACAGTCATTTTTTTCCTGAACATCCACAAACCCGCAAAAATCGCAAAAGACATAATTGTTTCATAAAGTGGTGTCGGCCAAGCCTTTCCAGTAATACTTTCCATTCCCATCTTTAAAAAATCCTGTTGAAGGTTAACGCCAATTACATTGTTCGGATAATCATATGCCCAAAACCAATCGGGAAGAAAAGAAATTATTTCCGGCATGGCAGTGTCGTTGGGAGTTCCCCGGTCCCCGTCACCGGCCAACTGACATCCAATTCTTCCAACGCCGTATGCCAGAATAAGGGCAGGGGCACAGGCATCGATGACATGAACGGGTTTAAGCTTGTTCCTCCAGGCATAATACACCACAGAAAGCCCTCCCACAATTAATCCTCCATAAATACTCAGTCCACTGAATGACAACAATGCATCCACGGGATCCCGAAGAAAATCATCAATGTTTTCGAGATTGTGGAAGATTTTTGATCCCAGGATACCGGCCACTGCGGCAATTAAGGTCATATTGCCAACGAGTTGGTACGGGTGAATTTCCTCTTCAATTTCCTTGGGCTCCTGAAGTTCCTGTTTCTTTACATCCCGGTATCTGAAATAAATAACCACTGCTGCACCTGTTATTCCACCGATGACACTTCCGTCGGTCGAAAAGATAAAGTCCGGTGGGTTGTTGACAAATTCGTCGTAATAAAAAACTGCGTGAAGTCCTTTAAAACCAAGAATAAATCCAAAAATACCCTGCCCCAGGTAATCAAGGGGTTTCATTTTTTCTCCTATCACCAATTTTCTTTTCACGGCTGAAATCAATCCTTCGTTTTCCTTTCTGCGAAGTTCCTTCGCGAACGTAAAATGGGCAGCTATAAAGGCCATGGCGACCCAGAATCCAAACATGGGGAAAGGCAGACGGATGTTAAGCCCGAAGACTTCGTTAAAAAAATCGTGCAGGTATGGGTACATTAGGTGGCAGGTTCCATTTGCAAGTTACAAACCTCGGCTTTCATTACATCGTCGATATCCAGAGATTTAAGCTTGACTGTTATTAATTTATTTTCATATTCACGATCACCGGAAATTGCGACCCGAATGTAATTTGGAGTAAATCCTTCAATGACTCCACCCTCACTTTTCTCAAAAAGTACTTGGTAATTCTTGTCTTTATACGTGGTATAAAATGCCCGCTTCATTTTTCCGGAGAGTTCTTGCAGTTCTCGGCTGCGTTCTCTTCTTATATGAACCGGAACTGAATTCTCAGACCTTGAAGCCCTGGTATTTGCCCTTTCCGAGTAAGTAAATACGTGCAGGTATGAAACGTTGAGGTCATTCAGGAAATCCAACGTCAATTTAAAATCATGCTCCGTTTCGTCCGGAAATCCCGTAATTACATCTACTCCGATACAGGCATTCGGAAGGACTGATTTAATTTTTTCAACCCGTTGTTTAAACAGCTCTGTCTTGTACTTTCGTTTCATCAATTCCAGAATTCTGTCGGAGCCGGATTGAAGCGGAATATGGAAATGCGGCATAAACTTGTTGGAAGTGGCGACAAAGTCAATGATCTCATTGCTGAGAAGGTTCGGTTCAATGGAAGAAATCCTGAATCGTTCAATGCCATCTACCTTGTCAAGTTCCCGTATTAAATCAATGAATTTTTCATCTCTTCCGGCACCAAAATCGCCGATGTTCACTCCGGTGAGCACAACTTCCTTGACACCTTTCGCGGCAATTTCCCTTGCCTGATTCACACATGTTTCAACAGATGAAGACCTGCTCAATCCACGGGCAAGCGGGATGGTACAAAAAGTACAGAAATAGTCACAACCGTCCTGTACTTTTAGAAAGCTTCTGGTTCTGTCTCCAATGGAATAAGATGGAATAAACTCGGTCACATTTTTTATCGGACTGCTGATTACCCGGGTTTTGCCCCGGTAGTTCTTTTCAATATGATCAATGACATTGAACTTTTCGGACGCACCCAATACGAGGTTTACCCCGGGCATATTGGAAATTTCTTTCGGTTTAAGTTGTGCATAGCAACCGGTTACGACAACATACAGGTCAGCGTTGTCGATCCTGGCTTTTCGAATCAGTCCCCGGCATTTTTTATCTGCGTTTTCTGTTACCGAACACGTATTGATTAACAGAATGTCCGGTGCCTCGCCAATGTCAACTCTGGCATAACCTGCTTCTTCAAACTGTTTGGCGATCGAAGAGCTTTCCGAAAAATTAAGCTTGCAGCCAAGTGTTTGAACAGAAAATTTTAATCCTGGATTCATAGGGCGGCAAAGTTAATCAGTATTTAGGATATACTTCCTTATGTAGAACTCAATTCACCTGATATGCATAAATTAAATACCTTCGTTGTCGTGAGAACCAAAGTTATATTTAGCGGCCTTTTGACGGCCATGATCCTCTTCTCCTGTTCTGTCGATAGAGAAAAACTGGACGGGAACAAACAAGTATTCAGATACAATGAATCTGCCGGATTAACCTCGCTCGACCCGGCATTTTCAAGGTACGTTGAAAACAACCGTGCGATAAATCATTTGTTCAACGGACTGGTACAAATGGATAAAAATTTATTGGTGAAACCGTGTATTGCCAAGAACTGGGAAATATCGGAAGATGGGTTGGTTTATACCTTTTTCCTGCGCAACGACGTCTATTTTCACGAAAATCAAAGTTTTCCGGGTGGAAAACCGAGAAAGGTCACTGCTCAGGATTTCGTGTACAGCTTTATTCGGATCATGGATGCGAAAACAGCCTCTCCGGGTGCCTGGATTTTTTCCAACGTCAATACGGATAGCAAGGACAATCTTGGATTTGAAGCTGTAGATAAATATACCTTGCGCATTCATCTTAAAGAAGCTTTTCAACCTTTTTTGGGATTGCTTACCATGAAGTATTGCAGTGTCGTGCCTCACGAAGTGATCGAGGATTTGGGTGCCGATTTCCGAAACAACCCTGTCGGTACGGGGCCATTTAAATTTCAGATGTGGAAGGAAGGAAACAAACTG
>DNDT01000009.1 GCA_003487525.1 Flavobacteriales bacterium | reverse complement strand
AAGCTTTAAGGAAAAAGAAGGGAAAGTAACGGTTCTCAAAAGAGATATTCCAAATCAGAATTAGTCCATTATTGACGTTCCGCTTCGGATTCGCAACAGGAAGCCTAGATTCCGTTGAACAACTCGAATGACTCGAGGTACCTGGGTACCGCGGTATTCCAGGCGAATCGTTCTTTGATTTGTTCCGCAAGATGAAGGGAAGCTTTCGCTTCACCATGAACCACAAAAGTCATTTTTGGTGATCCCTCAAGATTTCCGATCCAACCCATGAGTTCATCGTAATCTGCATGGGCTGACAGGCCTGTGAGCATCTCGACATTGCATTTTACATCCACGGACTGTCCAAAAATGGATATCGATTTTTCCCCTTCTTCCAGCCTTCGCCCCCTGGTACCTTCTGCCTGATAACCCACCAGTATCAGGGTATCGTTTTCATTCGGCAGCCTGTGAAACAAGTGATGAAGGATCCTGCCTCCGGTGCACATGCCGCTTGCCGATATGATAATGGCATTCTTTTGAATCTCATTTATTACGGCAGACTGTGATTGTTCTCTCACGTAAATAAATTGCCTGAAATCGAACACCGATTTACCGGTTCCCCACTCCTGTGAATCAAGTTTCTGTAAGTGCCAAAACGATTTATAAAGATCCGTCACACTAATCGCCATTGGACTGTCTATATAGACCGGCAGCATTGGAATTTTTTTCGATTCCATCATGTTCTTCAGGTAGAACAAAATGTTTTGAGTCCGCCCAACCGAAAAAGCAGGTATCAGCACGCAACCCCCTGAATCGGTGGTTCGGTTTACAATCTCCGAAAACACCTGTTCAACGTTTGGCAGAATATTTCCCCTGTCCCCGTAGGTCGATTCAATTAGCAGGATATCGGCCTGTTTCACCACAGATGGCGGAAACAAAAGTGGGTCGTCCTGCCTTCCAAGATCACCGCTGAATACGATCTTCTTTTCCTGTGTTTCACCCTTCACGACTATCTCTGTAATTGCCGCCCCAAGTATATGTCCGGCATTCAAAAACCGAACCGATACCCTTGGGTTTAAACTTATTTCATCATCAAATTCCACCGGATTCAATAGAGGAAAGACCATCTCTGCATCCTTTACCGTGTATAGCGGAAGTGGTTTGCTGTGCCTGGAATACCCCTTTTTAAACGCCCATTCCGCTTCTTCCTCGTGCAACTTGGCCGAATCCAGAAGCATGATTCTAAGCAAGCGCTCCGTGACTTTGGTGCAAAATATCGGTCCACTGTAACCTTCCTTTACCAGACGGGGAAGGTAGCCTGAATGATCGATATGGGCATGGCTAATCACAACCGCGTGAATGTCATTCACGTTCACAGGGAATGCCTCCCAGTTGCGAATTCTGGATTCTTTAAATCCCTGAAACAGCCCACAGTCCAGTAATAAATTAAATCCTCCGATTTCAAAATAGTGACGGGATCCCGTAACAGACCTTGCCGCACCTAGCGCTTTGTACCTGACATGCATCTTCTCCGTCTAAAATTACAACAGAATTTTCATTGAGCCTTGACACAAATCACCAATATTAATGACTTGCGAGAGCATGTTCAATTTACCTTCACCCCATCTTCAGAAGCGAAGCATCATGATTAAAAAATATACCGAATGTCACTTGTTTTAATGCCAAAAGATGATCCGAAGTTTTAATTTTGGCGTATGATAATATTCAAGCAATTCACATTTGATTCGGCTCATTCACTACCGAATGTGCACGAGGGCCACAAGTGCAAAGCTGTGCACGGACACACCTATCTTCTCAAACTGTTTGTTAAGGGAGAATTGCAGAAAGACCTGGAGTGGGTCATGGACTTTACGGACATAAAAGAGGCCGTAAATCCGGTGATTAAGCAAATTGATCACAAATACATGAACGACATCCCCGGGTTGGAAAATCCAACCTGCGAAAACATTGCAATTTGGTTGTGGGACAATATTAAACCCCGTCTAAGCCAAATGACCCGAATCGAGTTAAATGAAACACCGACAACCGGTGTGATTTACGAAGGTTAATCCTGGTCTAAAACGGTATTCCTGGTAATTGCCAGCGGACCGGGTCCGAAAACGGCATAAACGACCAATAAAAACAGCACCATGACCGCCAGTTCGAGAGACTGACCGGCAGTCATAAGTCCCTCTCCGGCATGTACGACAAATACCGCTCCCAGCAGGACAGGAATAAGAAGCAGTGAAGCCAGGCGGGGATAAAACCCAATGGCCAGAAACACTCCTCCAACCAAATGAACCATTGCAACGACCGCATATCCCAAATACATATGCTCTTCACTGACCAGTACGCTCATTTTATCCGGATTGCTTATCAGGATCACTCCCCTGATGGCCAATGCCATTCCCAAAAAGATACGGATGTAGGCATACGCCATGTTTTGCTTGGCTTCAAGCTTGTTCAATAGATCTTTCATAGTCGCTGTTCGTTTTAATTTCTGTCAATGGCCAAAAAGGGCGCAATTGGTTCAGACTAAGCTAAAAAATAAAAATGAAATGTACGATAACCTCTGTTCACCATATGTTTGAACTGAAAAGAGT
>DNDT01000087.1 GCA_003487525.1 Flavobacteriales bacterium | reverse complement strand
CGCTGCTTTTGACCTCCGGACAATTCACTCGGGAGATGTGTCCTCCAGTCCAGCAGACCAACTCTTTCCAGCATTTCGTCCGATTTAATCAGTCGCTGCTTTCTGCTCATTCCCTGATAATACAAGGGTAGCGCCACATTTTCGACCGCGTTCTTAAAGGGAATCAAATTGAAGGACTGAAAAACGAAACCGAGAAATCGATTGCGGTATTCAGCCGCCCTTTTCTCCGACAGATTTTTAATGAGCAGGCCATTCAAATAATAATCACCCGAATCATAGGCATCCAGAATACCGAGAATGTTCAACATGGTCGATTTGCCCGAACCGGATGAACCCATAACAGCAATCATCTCACCGGCTTCTGCCTCAAAACTTAAGTCTTTGAGCACATGAAGCGGGCGACTGCCCACATGGTAATATTNNAAAGATAAGGATATGACCTTCTTATTTCCTGTCTTTTCCAGCCTTAAATTTCAGGAAAAATAACTCCTGCCGGTGGTGGGGGATGTTTTATTCTGAACGTCAAGATCGGAATTCCGGAATTGTTTGCCACTTCCTCGGCAATGCTGCCATTAATGATGTGATTTACACCTGTCCTGCCATGAGTCTCCATGGCAATTAAATCGGCCTTAATCCTTTGTGCAAAATTAATTACACCGTCTTCGACGGTCAGATCATTGAATATGTTCATCGTGGCATCCTTGAGCTTGAACTTATCTTTGAATTCTTTTATGATTCTTTCGCTTAACGGAGTGGTCATAAAGTCCGTTGGTGTATTTACCCTCAGTAAGTGAATTTTGGCTCCAAACAGATCTGCAAAGGTTTTAATTAATGGAAACTGCTCATAGACTTCACCATAAAACGAAGATGCAAAAACAACATTAGATGGATTGAATTTATTGCCTTTGTCCTCTCTCACGGTAAGAACAGGGCATTTTGCCCTTCGAATGATGCGCTCTGTATTGGACCCTATCAGATCCTTGCTCCAACCGGATGCACCGTGCGTACCCATGACAATCAAATCGGATTTTTTCAAAATATCGTGATCAACAATATGATCAAGGCTGTAATCGGGAAGCAGAAACTGCTCTACCTTGACTTTCTTGATGAAATCCATGTGCGCAATTTTCTGCAATTCGGCCTTGATTTCCTGTTTGATCTTTCCAATCTGCTCTCCGTCATACATCAGCTGCCCGCTGGTAAAACCATACAGGGGCAATTCGTAGGTGTGAACCAAACTGATCGTACTTTTTGTTTTCTCTGCAATTTTGGCTGCGACTTTCAATGCACTCATGGCACAGTCCGAAAAGTCTGTCGGTACAAGTATCCTCTTCATTTTTATTGCTTGCATAAATTTGAGCGTTAATTTACTGTTTTATATGAATTGAGTGAGGTAAAACAATGAACTTTTTTTTCGGTTAAGAACCGCATTCGAGAGGGAAATCGGTGAATCAGTTTGCTATTTCTCGCCCTTTTTCCCTAATTGATTTCACCCTTNNTTGTATGGTCAAATCTTCCCGTATTTTTGTCTCGGCGTTTGTACAATTGGCCTGTTTATTCGAATCATCACCGTTGGTTATACCCCGGTAGGAACATCAGGAAGAAACAAGGAAAAACAGGAAGCCGATGTGTTAAACACCTCCGGAATTTACTCGACAGTGCGCCATCCTCTATACCTGGGCAATTTCTTTATGTGGTTTGGTCTGGCCCTGTTGACTCAGGACTTGTGGTTCAACATCACCTTCATTCTTTTTTACTGGTTGTATTACGAACGAATTATGTACGCCGAAGAACAGTATTTACGCAAAAAATTCGGTCAGGAATACCTGGACTGGTCAAGCAAAACACCCGCATTCATACCAAAGTGGAGCCAGTGGCACAGTGCCGACCTGAAATTCAGCATTCGAAAAGTATTGAAGAAAGAAAAAAACGGATTTGCCGCCATGCTTGCAATCATCTACATTTTTCAACTCAGCGGCCTCATAATCCGGGAGGGTCACTTCACTTATGTGCGCGACTTCTGGTTTTATGCCATGGCCTTTGGAATGGTTTCGTATTTTATATTAAAGTTTCTGAAATACAACACTTCCTGGCTCAACGAAGAAGGAAGGTGAGGATTCTAGATTCCAGATTCCAGANNATTCCAGATTCCAGATTCCAGATCTCTGATGGCTTATTTTTAATTTCTGATGTTTACAAATGGACAAATCGATTCAATAACCTAATAACCAAGTAACCAAGTAACCAAATAACCAAATCCAAATAATCTGGAATCTGGAATCTGGAATCAAATTAACCCTTTAACCCTGTATTTTACATCATATTTTCACCAAATAACAACCCTTTCCTCTTTAGGTTTGTACATGCCGTCCCCCGGTTTTACGTCAAAGGCTTCGTAGAAGGCGTCGATGTTTGTCAGTGGACCATTGGCACGGTACATTCCCGGTGAATGCGGATTGGTCATGACCTGTGTTCGCAAGGCTTCATCACGGAATTTTGTTCTCCAGATCGTTCCCCATGACATGAAAAAGCGTTGCTCCGGCGTATAGCCATCAATTGAAGGTGTTTTGCCGTACTTCTCGAAATATTTTTGCAAGGCGTCCCAGGCCAGATTTACACCGCCCAGGTCACCTATGTTTTCGCCCAGGGTAAGCTGGCCATTTACGAACAAACTATCCAGTGCCTCGTATGCGTCAAACTGGGCAACCAGTTTTTCACCTCGACCCTTGAAATTTTTCAGGTCTTCGTCGGACCACCAGTTCACCATGTTGCCATGCGAATCAAATCTGCTCCCGTTGTCATCAAAACCGTGTGAAATCTCATGACCGATTACGGCTCCGATTCCACCGTAATTTATAGGCGCATCGACTTTAAAATCAAAGAACGGAGGTTGCAATATTGCGGCCGGAAACACAATCTCATTATTTAACGGACTGTAATATGCATTCACGGTCTGAGGAGTCATGCCCCATTCTTCCTTATCCACGGGATCATGCATTTTAGACAATCTGTCCTGATACCTCCACATTCTGGTTGACATTACATTACCCACGTAGGAGGTTCCCTCCTCTTCTCGGTTGATTACCAGAGCCGAATAGTCCTTCCACTTGTCCGGATACCCAATTTTCACCTTAAAGGAAGCCAATTTCTCCAGCGCTTTTTCCTTTGTCGAATCCGTCATCCAATCCAGATTCCGAATACGCTCACCCATTGCAGCCAGAATATTGTTTACCATTTCCTGTGCGGTTGCCTTGGCTTCGGGAGGAAAAACCTGATCTACATAAAGTTTACCTATTGCCTCTCCTACGGCCGAATTCGTGTTGTCAAGCACGCGTTTCCAGCGAGGTCTGATTTCTGTGGTACCACTCAATTCGCGTCCGTAAAAATCAAAATTTGCATCCACCATCTCCTTGTTCAGGTATCCCGCAAAGTTGTTCAGGACGTTCCATCTCAAATAATCCTTCCAACCCTCAAGGTCGTTGCCGGTCAGAACTTTTTCAATTTCTTTCATAAATTCCGGTTGCATCACCACGACGGTATCCACATCCGTGACACCCAGTTGCTCAAAATATCGCGGCCAATCCACACTTGGAGTTAGCTTAGGCAAATCACTGACCGGATACGGATTATACATCGCGGGTAAATTGCGCATTTGGGTCCTGTTCATGGAGGCAATTGCCAGCTGATTTTCAAGCTTGAATATGGCTTTAGATTTGGCATCTGCGTCGTCCGTATAAAATCCGCTCAAACGAAGCATTCGCGCAATATGTGCCTGATATTTTTCGCGCAACTCCACGGACGCGGCATCGTTCTTGGTGTAGTAATCCTTATCGGGAAGACCCAGGCCATCCTGAGACAGATAAGATGCATACACATCCGAATTCATCAGGTCGGGAAAAATGCTGAATGCGAAAAACGCCCCTCCTCCCAACTTTGTCTGGTACGCGAGAAAGTCAAGTAACTGGCTTTTGTTTTCTATCGCATTGACTTTTTCGATAATGGGCATAATTGGCTGCAGT
>DNDT01000179.1 GCA_003487525.1 Flavobacteriales bacterium | reverse complement strand
GACAGTACTTCGTTGCCCATTGTACCGAGAATGGAGTAACCCAGGACCGGACCGTCATTCATTTTTATCTGTATTTCCAGATACCGATGGACGGGATTTGGAAGCATCTTAACCGAAAACTCGGAATCGACCTTTTTTACACCAACATTCGAGGTAAAGTCGCATTCCCTGTCCGGTTCAAAGTCTATGAATCCTACGACGCTGTCTTCGTAGCACCTCAAACCCGCGTATTCGGGACCATCAACAGACATTGATCCTTCGCAATGCCATTGAAGAAACTTCCCCGGATAAAGACCATGTTTGTCTGTCAGCCCGGGGCCGTAGGATTCTGTAAATCCGAGACGCTCAACTATAGCAAACGCAGGTCCCATACTGTCAATCAAATGCACATAGAGTCTTTTCAGTTTATGACCGTTATAAGCAATCGAATCCACTGAATCGACGAAAACTTTTATGGCGCAGGTATCAAATTTTGGATAAGGATATGCAGTGGTCCTGGAATCCCCCGAGTCCGAGTTAAAATCGATGAAGGTGGTAAAACTCATGTGCATTGGATTGTACCAGTTTACAATCCCGTTTTCTTCATAACAAATAAATTCGGTACTCTGATCGCCTACATTGAAATGATCGCATTTAACAATAGTACAGGATTTTCCGAGTATAACGGTATCTTGAACCGAGGTCCATGTACTGGGATACTCGCCGACCCAGAATTCATAAATACCGAAGGTCCATTTGGCGCCAACCGGGGCAAAGGACTGAGCACCTGCGTTCAGAGCCGTAGACAGAATAAGAATGATAAGTGCAGATCTCATGTCAGGTTTGTTTAGTGAATATACGCAAAAAACGTTAGTAAAACAACGGCGTATTTGGCGAACTCCGGTTCCGAAAAATGGGATGTGGCTAGTACTTGTTCTGTTTTTTAACCTTCATGTAATTCTTTACCATCTTTCCAAAAGCCTTGTCTTTCTTGCGCTTTTCGGCAAGGCTTGATTCAAAGTGGTCCTTTTCCCGTTCCATCTTCAGGTAGTTCTCGTAGAATGAAGGGTCGAGATTTCCATTTTCCAGGGCATTCAAAACAGCACAGTTCACCTCGGTCGTATGGGTACAATCCTTGAATCTGCATTCTTTGGACAATTCGTGAATTGCTTCGAATGTAATATCCAGGCCATCTGCCGAATCAACAAGGCCGACTTCCCTCATTCCCGGATTGTCAATCATTATTCCGCCGTTTTCGAGAAGCATCAATTCACGATGGCTGGTAACATGTCGTCCTTTGTTGGTACTGGAGCTTATCGAGTCGGTTTTCATATGTTCCACTCCGGAAAGCCTGTTCAAGAGACTTGATTTCCCGACTCCGGATGAACCCAGTAAACAATAGGTTTTGCCTTTTTCGATGTTTCTTTTCAGTTCTTCAATACCACGACGGGACTTGTTGCTGGTTGCGAAAACGGGTACGCGCTTGATTCTTTCCCGAACAGCGGAAATCAACCTTTCCAGTTCGATGTCATCGATGAGGTCAATTTTGTTGAGGATGACCATCGGTTTTACCTTCGATGTGTTGCAAATGGTCAGGTAACGCTCGATCCGGTTGAGGTTAAAATCCCTGTCAACGGCCTGAACGATAAAAGCACAATCGATGTTCGCGGCAATGATCTGCTTTTCACCCTGTTTTCCGACAGCCTGTCTCTCCATGATGGTTTTTCTTGGGAAGACGGCATGAATAAGGACCTTGTCGTCATCGTATGCGGATATTGCGACCCAATCTCCAACTGCAGGAAAATCGGACCTGCTGCGCGCCGAAAATCGCAGGTTTCCGATGATTTCCGCTTCAAATTCGTCTTCGGGAGTTTTTACCACATACCGTTCCTTGTGTTCGGACAGTACCCGACCCACTCCGAGTGAATCGAGATTCTGTTCTTTTCGGTAGTTCTCCAATTCCGAGGTGTATCCGAAATCTTCAAGTTTCATCTCTTTTGTCCTTTGTGCATGGCGCACTTAATTTACATGATGCCTGCCGCAGATGGATCGGGACTTGTGCCCCAGATTAATTATTAGTCGTCTTCGGCCAATATTTTCTGCTTCTCTTTTTCGAATTCTTCCTGGGTCAGAATCCCGTCATCGAGAAGCTTTTTTAACTCGCGCAGTCTGTCTCCCTTCGAACTGGAATTGAACGGAATTTGGACTTCGTCGTTTTGCCCCTTGTTAAGATCAACCGGTTCCAATTCGTAGATGTGGGTTGGATTGTATTTCATCGTCCACAAAAAAGGAACCCAGACAAATACCCCGGCAATAATTGCTCCGGCATCCGCCTGCTCGTCTCTTGAAAAAGTGACATTCATTTCTTCGTATCCCTCCTTGTTAAGTCTTAATCTTGTAGTACTGCCAACAATTTTGGTATCTGAATACGAATAGGGGGTTAATCCGCAAGGTTGTCCGTCAACGTAAAGTTTTGCTCCCGTTGGAACCGATTCAATCACCGTGGTGCTGGCACAACTTGAAAACAGAATCAACACGACCAAAAAAACTGAAATCGTTTTTGTTGAAGCGGTGTTTTTTTTCATTTTTTATTCTTGAATAAATCAATGCAAATCTCGTAAAAAGAGTGCATACTAATTGTCGACTGCAAATATCGGTAAACTGTGATAAGATCGTCGCTTAAAGGGCATTTATCCCATTTTGGTTTCACCTATTTGGTCTATAAGGATTACCCGGAAATATTACTGAATGCTGAGGAGAGTGGTTGTGGCTTACTTGCAGGTTTTGCGGTTTCACGTTTCATTGTTTCAAACAATAGGTTGTCCCATTGTTCCGTTCGTCAAATCCGATAATTCCGTTGAACAAACTGAAATAGACTTTTGATACAATCCCGGATGTATCGTCAATGACGATCACATTTCCAAATTCGTTGCCACAAAGATTATAGGATTCATACGTTTTGAAGGGAGCCTGGTAGTAATTGACGTAAGAGGAGCCATCCATGTTCTGAACACTTGGCTGACCGTTCTCAGCTAGGAACATACTGCTACGGGAATCCAGAATTTCTATGGTCCAGTGAATTCCATCATTTTGCCACTTGCCGTTATTGTCATCAATCTGGTAATTTTCACCGACTAAAAGGAACACCACCTTCAGTTCATCGGAAAGGGACCATGGAATGCTGTCACAAATGCCCGTAAATGTATGAGACGAACCGCATGGTGAACAAGAACAAGGATTGTACCCATAAACATCACATTTCGCATCATAACGGTGGAAATTATAATCACTTACATGAAAGACAATTTCATCACCCAAATCGTTCTTAAACCTTAAAGGATCTCCGAACCTGTACGGTATGGGCTCAAGTATGGCACTGGTTGGGGGTGGGCATGAATAGCTATCCTTATTGCATTTGTATTTATTGCATGCATAAAGTATTGAGCAGGCTAGCAGGAGGATACAGTATTTCATCATTAAAAAAGTATAATGCCCCAGGGTTTCAAATGGCCGGCTTTCATACACATATATTCGCGCTGAAAGCAGGTTGAAAACCTTCGTATTGATAAAGGTAACAGGAAAGGAAGAACTTTCCTAACGCACCTGGGCTGTTAGGTGTTGTTAGGTATAGGGTTTTTTATTGTGTGCCATGCTGGCAAGTGCCGATTCTAGGCCCATTGCTCTTCTCCATGCGGCAAGTTGCCCTAAATGCATGGACTCATGATTGATGCACATGAATAAAACCACATCACCCAATGTTGGCATGAAGTTGCCAAAACGCCAAGGCAAGGGGTTATTAAATGCACTTTTGTCAAGACCGATTAATAATTGTTTGACTTTATTATGCTGATTCTCCAACTCAGTTATCAATAAATGTTTAGACGGGTACTTTCTTTTGTCAGGATTCGGTTTTCTTGGGTCTCCGGGGCCTTTACGCATGAATAATTCAGCCCAATCATCCGGCATTTCAAATTCTGCTCCCAAATCTGTTGCCAAGTCGGCACTTCCTGAGACTAAGTGGCCAATTGTCCAGGCAGGATGGTTATCAAGACCATTGGCAGGAATTGTTGTCATTTGGTCATCTGAAAGATCCTTGACCAGCGTTTTCGCATACTCCAAATTAAAGTCATACTGTCTAATGATATTTTCAGCTTTCATCGGTGTAACTTTTTACCATACTCCGAACAGCTAGAGTTAACTGCCGAAGCGTTTTGTTTCTTTCCGAATTTAAGTCTTTTCACTTAAGAAGGAAAACCAACCGATAAGGCACAATAGCCGGTAAGTGTTGTCAGGAGAGTTATTTGTAACTCAAACTACCCTCTCCACCGAAACATTAATTGGAATAATTACCCTCTCACCAACTCTGTGCTCCCACTTACCAATTATGAACTCAATCAAAGGACTTGTTAGTTAAATTTCCATGTTGTTAGGGCAATTTCACAAAAACCGGCGCAAATGATAAAGCACTTATTGATTTACAGTATCCTGCTTTCAGTTTCAAAATATTCAACCGCACAATGCAACACTGTCGTTTTTTCAGATACGGTAATTGCGAATACCACAGATACAGTATATATAAATTCTCATTATGAAAATATATGGGTTTGTGAAGACATGAATGTAGTTGTCCTGATAGTTGGTAACATTTGGATAGAGGCGAACTGTCATGTTGAAATCTTAGGTGGAGCCTCACATGCTTACATAAAAGCACCGGGATATTTGAAAATCTCCGGAGGTGTAGGATATTATGAGCGGGGAGTTACATATTTAGACATAAATGGTGGTGGTAGGGCATGTGATTCTATGACATTCGATTACAGCCATGTGTCTGCAAATGATTGCACAATTTTTACAAATGTTGATGAAGAGAAAAATATCAGCGGTGTCGCATTATTTCCAAATCCAAACAATGGGATATTTTCTGTTTCATGCGCTCACTCAAAGAAGAGCACTTTGAGTATTTATAGTATGATGGGTGAGTTGGTTCATTATGAATACATTTCCAATAGCGGAAAAAGAGAGATTAATCTCCAAACTTTCCCACATGGAATCTACTTGGTAGAGCTGAGAACGGAAAAAGGAATAGTTCGAGAAAAAGTAATTATTCAATAATAAGGGATAAGGGATTCGGTTAGAATCAGAACTGTTTGTTTTGACTAAGAT
>DNDT01000255.1 GCA_003487525.1 Flavobacteriales bacterium | reverse complement strand
CGGAACCTTTTTCAATGATTCCATCCAGGGCGGGAATCAAGGATTCACCCCCTTCAAGTGAAAATCGCTTCTGGCCAACAAATTTCTTGTGCAAGAATTGTTCGAATTCAACCGCGTGATTGAGTTTGTTTAAAATGTATCTCTTTTCCTTGGATGAAAAATTCGGTGTATTGGTGCTTGACTCCATTCGTTCACGCAGCCATTCAAATTTTTCCGGAAGACGTATATACGTGTATTCTACCCCAAGAGATTTACAATACGTTTCGTGCAAATGAAATTCAATATCTCTCAAGGTTGCCGGCCCGATTCCAATTTGAGACCCCGCATTAAATACCGTTTCCAAGTCTTCCTTTCCCAGTCCAAAATTTTCGATGGCAAGGGTCGGCACGTACATGCGACGAGCCCTTACAGGGTTTGTGTAGGTGAATAAATGCCCTCGCTGACGATAGGCGTTTATCAGATTAATTACACGAAATTCTTTAAGGTAGGATTCAGGTATTCCGTTCCCGGAATAATCCTCTTTTGAAAACTCAAATCCTTCAAAAAACTTACGCCACCCGAAATCTACACTTTCCGGATTTTTTTTGAATTTGGAATATTCGTCCTCGAGATATTCTGCACTGGTGTTTCCCAGATAGGTAAACTTATCCATAGGTTTTGCTGGTTAGGAGCAAAACAAAAATACGATAAGTATCTTAAGAGGGAAGTCGTTCCCAAATAAATTACACCGGGTCAAAAAATAACTTTATGACCAACGGCCGAGAGGATAAACTTCTGTTACCTACTCTCCGTGAAGAAAAGCCTTTTTGGCTAACAACACGTCCTCAGACTCAACGTGGTTTTCGTCTGGAACACAGCAGTCAACAGGACAAACGGCAGCGCACTGAGGCTCATCATGAAACCCTTTACACTCCGTACATTTTTCCGTTACGATGAAATAAAATTCCTCGGAATTAGGACTTTGTTTGTCATCCGCATTGGCTGAGCCTCCGCTTAATAAGGTAATGTCTCCTTTTAGTGCAGTTCCGTCAGAATACGCCCATTCTTCATCTGGTTCGTATATTGCGTTGTTCGGACATTCGGAAACACAAGCATCGCAATTGATGCATTCATCTGTTATTTTAATAGCCATAATGGGTATAAATATTCAAATCAAAAATTACTAATTTGCAAGTGCAATATAAATCAAGTTATTTTTAGGTTAAAGTAAGAAAATTCATTTTTTAATATGAATTACGTCATAAAAATTTGATAAACATCCATCGAATTTTGACCCTTTATAATATCTTTCATGATTAATCCACATATTCATTTATGAGCACTGCCAAAACCCAGGAATTAGATAAGGTTGTGATCAAGTTTGCAGGAGATTCCGGAGACGGAATGCAACTGACAGGGTCGCAGTTTACCGATACTTCCGCACTTTTAGGAAATGACCTAGCCACGTTTCCCGATTATCCTGCCGAGATCAGGGCACCACAAGGAACAACATTTGGTGTTTCCGGATTTCAGGTTCATATCGGAAATGTTGAAATTAATACGCCCGGAGATATTGCCGACGTACTGATCGCAATGAATGCTGCCGCACTTAAGGTAAATCTTACCGCCATAAGGGGAGGCGCAACCATCATCGTTGACATCGATAATTTCAAACATAAAGATCTCGAAAAAGCCCATTTTGACAGTGATCCTCTCGAAGATGGAACGCTTGATGGTTACAATGTTATTGAAGCCCCCATAACGACGTTAACAAGGGAAGTATTAAAAGACTCCGGACTTGACGGAAAAAGTGTCCTGCGATGCAAGAACATGTTCGCTCTGGGTATCGTCTATTGGATGTTTAACCGACCCCTCGAATACACTGAACATTTTCTGGATACAAAATTCATCAAGAATCCGGACGTAGCAAATGCAAACAAAAAAGTACTGGTGGCCGGGTATCACTATGCCGAAACCATCGAAGTGCTTGCTTCGAATTTCGTGATCCCTCCGGCCCAGATAGAGCGGGGAGTATACAGAAACATCATGGGTAATCAGGCGACTGCCTGGGGATTGCTGGCAGCTTCTGAAAAATCAGGAAGGAAGCTCTTTTTGGGCTCTTACCCTATCACACCGGCAACAGATATATTGCATGAACTATCAAAATACAAGCAATTTGGAGCAAAGATCGTTCAGGCGGAAGATGAAATTGCGGGAATATGCATTGCCATCGGCGCAAGTTTTGCGGGATCATTGGCCGTAACCACGACTTCCGGTCCGGGTCTTGCACTTAAGTCGGAAGCCATAGGACTGGCGATTATGGCAGAACTCCCGCTGGTTATTGTAAACGTGCAGCGCGGGGGTCCGTCAACCGGACTTCCAACCAAAACGGAACAGGCCGATTTAATTCAG
Source organism: Flavobacteriales bacterium (assembly GCA_003487525.1). GTDB lineage: Bacteria > Bacteroidota > Bacteroidia > Flavobacteriales_E > Vicingaceae > UBA11591. The sequence goes on along the minus strand of DNDT01000255.1, from coordinate 2,789 downwards.
GCCGTTTACGGAAGGAATGGCGAGTCGCCGGCCATTGTGATGGCAGCAAGTACACCCTCGGATTGTTTTGATTTTGCCTTCATGGCTGCTAAAATCTCGGTTGAACACATGACCCCGGTAATTTTATTAACCGACGGATACCTTGGCAACGGCTCGGAACCATGGAAAATTCCGAATATGAAATCACTGCCCGATATTACACCACCGATTTTAAAAGAAGGTGTGAAAGATTGGGAGCCTTACGAAAGAGATGCCGAACGAATGGCCAGATTGTGGGCACTTCCGGGTACTCCAGGATACGAACACAGAATTGGAGGACTTGAAAAGGATTTCCTCACCGGAGACGTTTCGTATGTGCCGGAGAACCATGAAAAAATGGTTAGAATGAGGGAAGAAAAAGTACAACACGTTGCAAATTTTATCCCCGAACTGGAAGTATACGGCAAACACGAAGGCGATCTTCTTGTGGTGGGCTGGGGAGGAACGTACGGTTCATTGAGAACTGCTGTTTCTCAAATGGGAACGGCCAATATTGCTCATGCTCACTTCAACTACATTAAACCATTGCCAAAAAATACACTCGAAGTATTCGGCAGGTATTCGAAGATTGTCGTCTGTGAACTTAACCTCGGACAGTTCACCAAATACCTGAGAGGAATCTTCCCTGAAATAACGTTTATGCAATACAATAAAATTCAGGGACTACCTTTTACCACCGATGAATTAACAACTAAATTTAAAGAAATCATAGCTCAATAAAGCATGGAAAATCAAGCTCAAGTATACAGTCATAAGGATTTCGAAAGCGATCAGGAAAACAGATGGTGTCCTGGTTGCGGGGATAAGGCAGTGTTAAATGCGCTTCACCGGGCCCTTCCGTTGCTGGACCATAAAAAAGAAGACTATGTGTTTATTTCGGGAATCGGGTGTTCATCGCGTTTCCCTTACTACATGAACACATACGGATTTCACACCATTCATGGCAGAGCCGCAGCGATTTCAACAGGTACGAAATTAGCGAATCCCAAACTCAGCGTGTGGGAAGTAACCGGTGATGGCGATGCACTTGCCATTGGCGGAAATCATTTCATTCAAACCCTAAGGAGAAACGTCGATATCAATATTCTTCTCTTCAACAACGAGATTTACGGACTTACAAAAGGTCAGTTCTCTCCTACTTCAGAGAAAGGCACCGTGACAAAATCATCTCCTCACGGAACGATTGACCGACCATTCTACCCCGGTGAACTGGCCATAGGTTGTCGCGCAACGTTCTTTGCCAGAGTGGTTGACGTGCTGCCTAAAAAAATGACCGACGTCTTTGTTCAGGCCGATTCACACAGGGGAGCATCACTCGTAGAAATTCTTCAGAATTGCGTCATTTTTAACGACAAGGTATTCGCCAACATCACAGACAAGGAAGTCAGGGATGATGCAATGCTGTGGGTTGAACACGGTAAGCCCATGCTTTTCGGAACCGACCTTAAAAAAGGACTTATATTAAACGGATTAAAACTGGAAATAGCCGAAATCGGTAAAAACGGAATTACCGAAAAAGACATTCTTGTCCACGATGCACACTGCGATGACAATACGCTTCACAATATGCTGGCCAGTCTGAAAAGACCGGAATTCCCGGTAGTGTTTGGAGTAATTCGTGACGTTGTTGAGCCGACGTTTGATCACGGTGTATTATCGCAGATAGAAGAGGTTACCAAAGCTTCTACCATCAATAGCATGGACGAGCTTCTCGTATCGGGCGAAACCTGGGAAATTAAGTAACGATGGGACTGGATGCATTAGTACTTTTCTTTGCGGCTTGCTTTTTACTGGTGGGAGGTGGAATTGCTTTCTCACTTCTTGTAGCGCCGAGATCCAAAAACGATGCCAAACTGGAAACCTATGAGTGCGGTATCGAAACCAAAGGCCCCTCCTGGTTGCAGTTTAAAGTCGGATACTACCTGTTTGCCATCTTATTTCTGGTTTTCGATGTTGAAACAGTATTCCTTTTCCCATGGGCAGTTGTAATGAAACAGCTCGGCATGGTGGCCTTCATTGAAATTTTAATTTTTCTTGTTATCCTAACCTTAGGGCTGATTTACGCCTGGAAAAAAGACGCATTAAAATGGGAATAGACCTCGAAGAAATTGAGAGAATTAAAAAAGACTTTCCCGGAAAGATTATCCCCGGCGGAAACGGAGGGAACATTATCACGACAACCTTGGATCAAATCATCAATTGGTCCAGATCCAATTCACTTTGGCCGCTTTATTTTGGTACCAGCTGCTGCGCCATTGAAATGATGGCNNAAGGTTTGGCCTGGAGGTAGCCAGAGCGACCCCCAGACAGGCGGATTTAGTAATCATTGCGGGAACCATCGTGAATAAAATGGCCCCTGTTCTGAAGCGACTGTACGACCAGATGGGTGACCCAAAGTATGTCATTGCAATGGGTGCATGCGCAACTTCGGGCGGACCTTTTTATTACAATTCATACAGCGTGGTAAAAGGTGCCGATCACGTGATACCTGTTGATGTGTATATTCCCGGATGCCCGCCGCGACCGGAAGCCCTTCTTTACGGAATTATGGAACTGCAAAAAAAGATCAAAAGTCAGACTCGAAACACGAGAGAGAACCCAATGATCGATTTTAATAAAGGAAAATGAGATGACCAACGAGGAGTTAAAACAATATGTTACCGATAACTTTTCCGGAGTAAGTTTCCCGGAGATCGCCTGTAAGACCCTCAATGTTGAATGCCCCAGAGAGAAAGTGCACGAGTATGCAC
>DNDT01000100.1 GCA_003487525.1 Flavobacteriales bacterium | reverse complement strand
GGGAATAATCCAGCGATTCAAATCCAGATTCAGAATCACCACAAACGGGGGGCAATGCATTTCGTGCGGAAATTGTTCCACCTATTGCGAGATGGGCATCGATGTGCGCTGGTACGCACAAAGAGGACAAAACATCGTTCGGAGCTCGTGTGTCGGTTGTGGCGTATGCTCTGCCGTCTGTCCAAGGGGCGTGCTGAAACTTGAAAATGGACCGGTGGAGGGACGCATCAACGAAGACCCCATTCTTATTGGCGCTAATTCGATCGAATTAAATGTCTGAAACCGGTCACCGCATTTCTGTAATCATTCCGGCATTTAATGAGGAAAACAGCGTAGGGAAGGTAATTGCCGAACTTCCTAAAAACCTGCTTGAGGATATTATTGTGGTCAATAACAACAGCAATGACAATACTTCGGATATGGCCTTGAAGGAGGGAGCCATTGTCATAGATGAACCGGTACCGGGTTATGGCCGTGCCTGTCTGAAGGGAATGGATTATTTAAAGAACAAGCAGCAAGTCCCCGATATCGTGGTTTTTCTGGATGCCGATTATTCGGATTACCCCAATCAATTGATGGACGTTGCGGGACCGATAATAAATGAGAATTATGACATGGTTATCGGATCAAGGGAACTGGGCAACAGGGAAAAGGGATCCATGACCTTTCCCCAGATTTTCGGGAACAAACTGGCAACAAGATTGATTTATTGGATCTACAAGGTTCGATTTACCGATTTAGGTCCATTCAGAGCCATAAAATTTTCGGCCCTGATGGATTTAAACATGACCGATTTAAACTACGGATGGACCGTGGAAATGCAGGTTAAGGCAGCGAAAAAGAATTTAAAATGCACCGAAGTACCCGTCGATTACAGAAAGAGGATAGGTTTTTCCAAGGTGTCCGGAACAGTCAAGGGTGCTTTTTTGGCCGGATATAAAATTATTACAACCATTGTAAAATACATGTAATTTTGCACAAATGGCGGTACTAGTATTGGTGGTTTACGGACTTAGCTTGTTGTTCATCTTCTTGTATAGCATGATACAGATCCAGCTTGTATATCATTATCTAAGGAAGAAGATTCAGTTTCGAAAAAATGGAAGCTTCCAGAGTACCAATTCCGAATCCGAATATCCAAGCGTAAGCATCCAACTACCGGTTTACAATGAAAAGTACGTGGTTCAAAGACTTATTGAACACGTCGTCCAAATAAGGTATCCAAAGGACAAATTGGACATTCAGGTATTGGACGACAGTACGGACGAAACGGTGGAAATTGTGTCCGGATTGGTTGCCGGATACAGGGAGGAAGGCTTCGATATTGTTCAAATTTGCCGAAAAAACAGACAGGGCTTCAAGGCCGGTGCACTTGCAGAAGGTCTGAATACGGCCAAAGGGGAGTTTATTGCCATTTTCGATGCCGATTTTTTACCCAAACCTGATTTTCTGGAACGAACAATAAAGTCCTTCAGCGATGATGAAATCGGCATGGTGCAAACGAGGTGGGAGCACGTCAACAAGGATTACTCGCTGCTCACCCGATTGCAGGCATTTGGACTGGATGCTCACTTCTCGGTGGAACAATCGGGAAGGAATTTTGGGGGACATTTTATCAACTTTAACGGTACGGCCGGAGTCTGGAGAAAATCATGCATAACAGATGCGGGAGGTTGGCAATCGGATACTCTGACGGAAGACCTCGATCTCAGTTACAGAGCTCAGTTAAAAGGCTGGAGATTTGTTTTTATCGAGGATTGCGGTTCACCGGCCGAATTGCCCGCCGAAANNCCGAAATGAATGCGTTGAAAACCCAGCAATACAGATGGACAAAAGGAGCTGCGGAGTGCAGCAGAAAAAACCTGTTTCAATTGATGAAATCCAGGAATTTCTCGTTCAATACCAAGGTAAACGGAATATTCCACCTGCTCAATTCGACCCTCTTTATTTGCATCGTAATCACATCCGTATTGAGTATTCCGGTCATATTCATAAAACATCATTATCCCGAATACGACATTTTGTATAAAATGGCCGGCACCTTTCTGCTCGGTATGTTGTTCCTCACTGTTTTTTATTTTGTTTCGTTTTCGACGGCAAGCAAAAATTTGTTTCGAACAATTTCTTCTTTTGTGGTTCAGTTCCCGCTTTTTCTGTCGGTCTCCATGGGTTTGTCCCTTCACAACGGAATAGCGGCATTTGAGGGCTTGATAGGAAAAAAAAGTGCCTTTATGCGCACCCCGAAATTCAATATTCAAAAGAGAACGGATGGATGGAAAAGCAATCATTATACCTCTGGCAGGATCGGTAAACTGACTTACATCGAACTGTTGTTGGTCTTGTATTTTCTGACAGGTTTGGGTCTTTCGTATTATTTCAATGATTACGGATTGTTTCCGTTTCTGATTTTACTTGTATTTGGTTACAGTTACGTCGCTATCCTTTCAATTAAGCATGCCCTGAGTTCATGACATGAGAAGCAAATACCTTCTTCTGTTCATCTATATCCTCGGGTCTGTGGCTCTTTACATTCATCAGGCCTACTTCCTGGATCGCACAGAGTTCAGTGCGCTCTTCTTTGACATCAGCTTGCTTTTCATGTTTTATATTCTGATTGTCAATCAATTGAAGGTAGATGACGGCCCACAACTCATGTTGTATATCGGACTTTCCGGAATTCTCCTTCGTGTAATCATGCTCTTTTACCTGCCAAATCTATCGGATGACTATTTCAGGTTTCTCTGGGATGGTTCAATGATTGGCAAGGGTGAAAATCCCTACTTGGTTACACCCGAAACCTATGGCCTGGGGGCCACACTTAGCCAGTACGATGTTGTGTTGCTTGAAAACATGAACAGCCCCAGGTATTTCACGGTTTATTCCCCTCTGAATCAGGTTCTGTTTTCACTGGCGGTTTTAATTTCACCCTCGAACATCGTCGGACAGGTTTTTGTCCTGAAGTTCATTTTGCTCTTGTTTGAGTTGCTCACCATTGCGTTCCTGCCGAGATTGTTAAGGGCGATAAATCAGCCAGTGTATTTCGCGGCACTATATGTGTTGAATCCATTGGTAATCATTGAGACTGTGGGAAATCTTCACTTTGAGGGGGTCACCGCCTCCTTGTTGATTGTCTTTTTTTTCCTGCTCGTAAAAGGCAGGAACCTTATGTCATCGGTTTTTCTCGGGTTGGCTTCTGGGATCAAGTTTATTCCATTTTTGCTATTTCCATTGATTTTGAAAAAGCTGGGTCTCCGCAAAGGCATTGGTTTTCTATTGGTTTCAGGGATGATGGTTCTTCTGTTTTTCGTTCCGGTTATCAGCTCAGAACTTGTACAGAATATGTCGAAAAGCCTGGGGCTCTATTTCAGAACCTTTGAATTTAACGCAGGTATCTATTACGTTATCCGCTCTTTAGGCTATTGGATCAAAGGGTATAATGTTATCGAAACTTCAGGTTGGATGCTGGGTTTGATTTCGGCCATTTTAATCATACTCTACACTGTCGGTATTAAGATTCAAACCTGGAATTCGGTGTTCGCCGTTGCGGTAATTTCTATGTTAAGTCATTACCTGCTGTCTACTACCGTTCATCCCTGGTATATAATCAACATATTGATTTTTTCGGTTTTATCCGGCATGTACATCACCGGAATCAGCTGGAGTTACCTGGTATTTCTAAGTTACTATGCATACGGAAATCAAGGATTCGACGAAAACGGTTTTTTACTGACGTTCGAATATGCGGCGCTTATATTGATCCTGATACTTGAATTGAGGTTTAACATTCAGTCAGGATTGCTGCGCAGAGAGTATTTGAGATTTGATACTAAGTGAACATATAGTAGATTAGCAGCAAATTATAACATGGATAAAATCCTTATCGCAAACAGGGGCGAAATTGCCTCGAGAATAATCCGATCGGCAAGGGAAATGGGTATTGCCACGGTGGCTGTTTATTCGGAGGCCGACCGAAATGCACCCTTTGTAAAACTGGCGGATGAGGCTTTTCTAATTGGACCTCCTCCGTCGGATCAATCCTATCTTTTGGGAGATAAAATAATTGAAGTCGCTCTTGCCTGTGGTGCAAAAGGAATTCATCCGGGATATGGCTTTCTTTCCGAAAATGCCTCGTTTGCCCGGGAGGTATCCAAAGCCGGATTAAAATTGATTGGGCCAAGTCCCGAAGCGATGGAGGTGATGGGAAGTAAACTCGCAGCGAAGGCAACGGTAAAAAAGTACAACATCCCGATGGTTCCCGGGACCGACGAAGCAATAAGCGATACCCAGAATGCACTCGAAGCGGCAAGAAGCATTGGTTTTCCCGTTCTGATTAAAGCATCAGCGGGCGGCGGAGGAAAGGGAATGCGCGTTGTTGACGAAGAGTCGTCTTTCATTACTCAGCTGGAAAGAGCCGTGAGCGAAGCAAAGTCTTCCTTCGGAGACGGATCTGTTTTTATCGAGCGATATGTGGCTTCACCCAGGCACATAGAGATACAAATATTAGCTGATGAACACGGCAATATCGTTCACCTCTTTGAGCGGGAATGCAGTATTCAGCGACGCCATCAAAAGGTAATTGAGGAAGCGCCCTCGTCTGTTCTGACAGAAGAAATGAGGGAGAAAATGGGAGC